>CAXSEB010000007.1:0-15253 GCA_964235805.1 uncultured Chitinophagaceae bacterium
TTGGTTGGTACTCACCTTCCTTCCTGGTAAAGATGCCAACGTCTGTTTTAACAGGTAAATTAACAACCACTGCTCAAAAGCAAATCAATTTAAATACATCTTTCCACGTATTGCAGAGTAAATAGTTATTTTGCTATTTTTACCGATTTACAAAGAACAATTTCATTTTGTAACAACATTTTATACCACCACTACGTTCTTAGCAATTATTGAATTATGACTTAATTGCTAAACTCCTGATCACTTAAAGTTTTAATCCTTAAATCATCAAAAAAGTAACAAATGAATATTAGTATTTTCGGTTTAGGCTACGTTGGATGTGTAAGTTTAGGCTGCCTTGCAAAAAACGGGCATAATGTTATTGGAGTTGATACAAGTCCTACAAAAGTAAACCAGATAAACAAGGGTCTTGCAACTATTATTGAACAAGATATTGATGTTATTATTAAAGAACAGCATGAAGCCGGCAAAATAAGTGCAACTACAGATTTTAAACGTGCCATCTTAGATACGGAAATTTCTATAATTGCGGTTGGAACACCCTCTACAGCACACGGCCATCTTAACTTAGAATATATTTATAAAGTAGCTGAAAACTTCGGAAAAGTTTTGGCAGAAAAAGAAAGCTTCCATGTAATTGCGATACGCTCTACAGTAATGCCAGGCACAGCGGATAAGTTTGCTGCCATCATTGAAGAAAAATCTGGCAAGCTAAGAAATGTACATTTTGCTATGGTTAGTAACCCGGAATTTTTAAGAGAAGGCACTGCTGTTATCGATTATTTTAATCCACCCATAACCTTACTGGGCGCAGCGCATGAAGAAGCTGCCCAAAAGCTTGCTTCGTTGTACAGGCAATTACCGGCTGAGGTAGTTATTACAGATATCAGGGTTGCGGAAATTATGAAATACATAAACAATACTTTTCATGCGCTTAAAATATCATTTGCAAATGAAGTTGGAAATATTTGTAAAGAGCTTGATATAGACTCTCATAAAGCGATGGAAATTTTTTGTAAGGATAAAGAACTGAATATATCGCCATATTACTTTAAGCCAGGTTTTGCTTACGGCGGATCTTGCTTACCTAAAGATTTAAAAGGATTGCAAACACTTGCCCATGACCTTTATGTAACCACACCTGTTATAAACAGCATTGATAAAACCAATGATGTTCAAATACAAAGAGCAATTGACTTAATAATTGGTCAGAAGAAAAAGAAGCTGGGCTTTTTAGGTTTAAGCTTTAAAGCAGGAACAGATGATTTGCGTAACAGTCCCGCAGTTACTGTAATAGAAACGCTGATTGGTAAAGGTTATGACGTTAGCATTTATGATAAAAATGTTCAGGTTTCCCGGCTTACCGGAACAAATAAAGAATACATTGATGCACATATTCCACAT
This sequence comes from uncultured Chitinophagaceae bacterium, assembly GCA_964235805.1. Lineage (GTDB taxonomy): Bacteria > Bacteroidota > Bacteroidia > Chitinophagales > Chitinophagaceae > Ginsengibacter. Next base: position 1,405 of record CAXSEB010000007.1, read on the forward strand.
CTTTCAAAATTAATGACAGATGATATCAAAGACGTTCTGGACAAGGCTGAAGTAATCGTTATAAACAATAAAGAGAAGGAATATTTAGACATATTTTCAACCTGGAATGGTAATGCAAAAATCATCGATATGGTGCGGCTTGATGGACAGGTCCGCAACAATTCCGGATACAATGGTATAAACTGGTAATTCTTTTAACCCGAATCTCAAACAGTTGCAATATCATAAAAAGATTATGATTTAACAGGCGATAAGTACGTCGACAGGCAATTGCAATTGGTTAATCAATGATGGCAAATACGCAAATTTTTAAAAAGAAACATATCTTAATTATTGTTGAAAACCTTCCGTTACCTTTTGACAGAAGAGTATGGCAGGAAGCCAACACATTAAAAGAGAACGGAGCTGAAGTTTCAATAATTTGTCCGCAAATGAACGGCTATACTAAAAAGCATGAAGTGCTGAATGGTATACACATTTACCGGCATCCTTTGCCGCTTGAAGCTAGTGGCGCAAAAGGTTATTTGGTTGAATATTCTACTGCACTTTTTTGGGAGTTGTGGCTTAGCCTTAGAATATATTTTCGTAAACGTTTCCAGGTAATACAAGGTTGTAATCCCCCTGACCTGATATTTTTAGTGGCAAGTTTTTTTAAGTTGTTTGGAGTTAAGTACGTATTTGATCATCATGATATAAATCCTGAATTGTATATAGCCAAGTATAACAAAAAAGGCTTCTTTTACAAGATGCTGTTAAAGGCAGAACGATTAACGTTTGCCGCAGCGGATTTTAGCATGGCAACAAATGAATCTTACAAAAACATTGCTGTTACAAGAGGTAAAATGCCTGAGGATAAAGTTCAGATTGTAAGAAGCGGCCCAAAATTAGATCGCCTGAAACTTACACAGGGTAATCAAATTTATAAAAAAGGCCGCAGGTATTTAATTGGATATGTTGGCGTAATAGGTGAGCAGGAAGGCCTGGATCTTTTGCTTGAATCAGTTAAATATATTGTGGCCAAAAGAAATGATGTTCAGTTTGGTATTTTAGGTGGTGGTACAGATCTTGAAAAGATAAAGAAGCTTACTTTGGATATGGAGCTGCAAAACTATGTAGATTTTTATGGCAGGGTGGATGATGAAACTATGGTAGATGTTTTAAATACTGCTGATGTATGTGTTAACCCCGACCGGCCAACGGAAATGAACAATCTTTCTACAATGAACAAGATAATGGAATACATGGCTTTGAAAAAACCCATTGTTCAATATGATTTAAAAGAAGGAAAAGTTTCCGCCCGGGAAGCGTCTTTGTATGCTGAGAATACATCAACAGAAGATTTTGCTGACAAGGTTATGTGGTTGTTAGATAACGAACAACAAAGAAAATACATGGGTGATTACGGCTACAACAGAGTAGTGAACGAATTATCCTGGGAATTTGAAAGTAAGAAACTGGTAAGCTTTTATAAAAGAATTCTCAATATTAATTAATATCAATTACTTAAGGTCTTGTCCTTTGTTAAGGCACTTGGCTTTCCAGTGGATTGACAGGAATTTTCTTTTTTGGGTTTTTAAGAAGTTTCTTCAAAATTAAAAAAATGCCCAGTTTTTTTAATACATCATTAACCAGAATTCGCATTTTCCTTGCTTTCGACTTTGGGTTAAAAGGCACTGCGAGCGTCTCTTGCCAAAGGTTTCGAATTAATGCATCAAAAAACTGGTATTTAGGTTTGTGCCGGTACTTGGCATTCACAGAAAGCATAGTTTCCAAAAGTGCCCTATTACTAAATGGCGTAAATACTTCCTGAACAATATCCCATTCAAGCTGACTTTGCGATTGCCAACTGCCCATCCTTTGCTCCCAGTAAAACAGGTCCAATACATCGTGGCCCATATTTGACTTATCATCTCTCACTTCTTTCAGCCATTCAGATACCCGTTTCTTTATAAAAGGTATTTCCTTCCAGCCATTAAGCGAAAACATGCCGTTTGCTATAGTAGTCAGTAAAATTTCCACCGACGAAATTTCTTTATGTGTTCCTGTTTTGTAAAATGCGCAGCGCCCAATTTCAGCACAGCTTCCTTTTACAACAATCTTTTCGGAAGGGTACTCTGCCATCATTCCATGCGCAATCAAGCCCCAATCGTACAAGTGAGGTATGTCAGTATTGTTTACATATACTTCGGAGAAGCCCGGATCCAATGGTTTACGGCAATCAATAACATTGTGATTAAGTCCTAACTTTTCCAGTATCTCGTGAGGTATCCGGATATCGTTTGAACTGTGTGTTAAATCTCTGTATTGTAAAGTGTAAAAAAATAAATCTTTTGCTATCGGTTTACAGGCACTTAACACACAGCGTGAGTCTAATCCGCCAGTTAAAGCAAGGGCTAATTTATACCTTTGATTGGCTGCTGCCATAATCTTACTTAACAACGCAGAAGCTTTCTTTATGCCATCATCAAAAGGTATTTCAGCACGTTCTTTATCCGGCCAGTATCTTACCTGGCTGCAAGTTGAAAACTGTAAATAATGATTAGGAACCAATTGATAAACATTATCATAAAGAGATATACCACTCGGTATCCAATGTTCAAGAGCAGATTTTACATAGGCCGAATTAAAATAACTGTGGTATTTTTCTCCTTTGTCTAAAGGCATAAAAAGTTTAAACAGCAATGGCTGTGAAGCAGCATAAAATTCGTTTGCATACTTTGTATAAAACACAGACTTCAATCCACATGCATCATGAAAAATATAATACTCCTCTGATTGTTTAATAATTAAAACAAAACGGCCGCCATAATTATATAGCTTTTTGCAAACACCTGTAAGGGTATTGCTTTGTGAGATATCCTCTAAAATATTTTGGTTTAATTTGTTGCCATCTGCAGGATCGATAATATAACCCACCAAAGCCAGGTGCATTGAAGGTGAATTTAAAACAGTTAATTCACAATCCGGATGCACATACAGGTGATATTTTCCTAATGGTTTAAGCTGCCAATCTTTTAAGTCTTCGCACTTTTGCGGAGATAATAAAAACTGCCTTCTAAATTTTAAATTATTTACCATGATATTTTAAATCAATATTTTTTTTGAACAACAGTAATTCGAGCATATTTATGAAAAAATGATATCATGAGCTGCGTTGAGGTAATTTATAAATAATGCATTGTGTTATTAGTGCGGAATAAATGTTAACCAGTTACTATAAATTATCTAAAAGAGAAATACCATCGAGCACGCATTGGGCCTGCATTTGAGGAGAGTATTTATTTTTGACTATCATCCTCAGTTTATCACCAATGTTATTTTCAGGATAAGTTTTCAGCCAGTATTCAATCTTATCTGCAAGGTCTTCTACATCATCATGCCGAAAGAAAATACCTGTTTCATTTTCTGTTAATACTTCAACCTCGGGAAATTGATACCGCATATCGTTGTGAGTAATTACAGGTACACCATAATTTAATGAATGAATGCAATTTAAACCCACATTGCCAGGAGAAACCGAAAGGTCTGAAACATAAAAATACTTAACCAGTTCAGGTTCTTCGAGTCTTCCTAAAAAATGAACGTATTCATTTAAACCCAAATCACTTGTTTGTAATTTAAGTGTTTCATATTCTGCTCCTTCGCCTGCTATTATAACGTTAATCAAAACATTCCGCTTGTAAAGTATACTGGCGGCTTTCAACAGCATGTCAATCCTTTTTCTTTTTTCTAAACGGCCCAAAAAAATAACAACAGGATAATTGTTGTGAATTAAATTCTTTTTTAGTTTAATCTTGTCTTGTTTTAAAACCTCAGCATAACATTCATCCTGCTCAGTAAAGTCTAAAGAATTATATACAATCTTGATTGTATCTTCTTTGAAGCCTTCTCTCATCAATATCTCTTTGCTATAATGTGCGTAGATCAGGTTGACATCCGGTAAACTCAGGAACCATCTTTTCAGAAATAGCTTAAAACCGGTTTCTTTTCCTTGTAAGCCATGTGACCAAAAAACAAGTTTTATCCCTCTTAACTTACAAATCAATATTAACAGCCAATAAAACAGGTGCGACATTTTATTGATCATCAATAACACGTCGAACTGCTTTCTTAGGAGTGGCATAATTATCCCGCTTTGCCATAATATTTCTGCCTTGTAATAATAGGTAAGCTTTGTGTCAACCCATTTAAACCTGGGATTGTTTTTGGTTGCGGTGAGAAATTGCTCTGGTGAAATTGTTTTAATGTTCATTCCATAATCTTCACCTTTGGGACAAAACAATGTGAAATCAAATGAAGTATTCAAGTTTGAAAGTTCTTTATAAAAACCAAGTCTGTATAACGGAAGATGCCTTTGGATAAACGCTATTTTTAAATTGCCTTCTCTTTTCATGAACGATATGTTGTTTTGCCGATATTCTGTTTACAAAACGGCATTTGTTAATCATTAATTGTCTGCGGTTAACTTAAGGAATATTGCTATACTCATTGATTGAAATATCACTTATGATTAAGCAGATTTCCGCCGCGTTTGATTAAATTTTATACCTGCCTTCCCATAAAGAAGGAAACAGTAATCGTAAATGTATAGTGATATAATGTTTAACTGCGGTAAGCAGACCATTATGCCTGTGATCGTATATAAAATACTGTTCAGGATTTATTGCCAATGGATTATTAAATGCTTTAATTCTTTCTTTTAGCTTAATTGAAGGTGAGCACCATTTAGGCAGCGTTTCATGTCGTTCGCATGATCCAACATATCCATAAGAAATATAAGATTTAATTCCTCTTTTCCATGCACGTCTTCCATAATCATAATCACCCATAGCATGATGAAATTTATTATCAAGATTACCTACAACATTGCTAACACTGCGTGGTATTAATACACAATTACCATTAAAGAAATCACACTGCTGAAGTTTACCATTTGGGATTATCAGCTCTTTATCCCTGGTTCTGCCACCATAACTTGTTTCACCTGTTATAGCTGACCGTGTTGTGCCGCTAACAATAGCCTGATCATTTACCTCGTGGGAACATTTTATTAACTCTGTCAGGCAGGTTGTATAAAGCATTGTATCGTCATTAAGCCAAAAATAATAATCAAAATTTTCTTTAAACGCTTCAGACCATGCTAAATGCATACCCCGGTTCCAATATAAATTTCCATCTCCTGAAATGATATTTACATCGGGAAATGTTTTTTTAACAGCTTCACTTGTTCCGTCGCTAGAGCCGTCGTCAACTAAAAACACTTTTATCACAAATTCACTATCAATTCCATCCTGCTTAAAAAGATTTTCAAGGCACATGAGTGTTTTATCCCTGCGGTTATAGCAAGCCATCAAAACTGCGATGCTATTAAGTTTCATTATATAAATTTTCTTTTGGTATTGAAGAACATGATGCCGGTGTACAAAGGATATTGAAGCCACTGCTCACCAAATAAGGTTAACAATATGATAAAAACCAGCAGGAAAGCCATTCTAATATCGCTCTTCTTAAGAGCATTAAAACTTAAAAGCAAATAAAAGAACATAAATGGAATACCAAGGCACGCCATGTAATTTGAAAAGCCATTTCCGTTTCCCAAACTTAAACCAATAAGATATGGATGATCTGCATAACGTGTGATTTGACTGAATCCATTTCCTACGATAGGATGTTTTTTGATGTAATATGAATCAAATATAAAAGAACCAAAACGTGAATTTGAAAATTCATCTTTTGCTAATGACTGAGATTGTTCTGTTTGCTTTTTTACCTTTTGCTGTAAAAAGTCGGCGTTGGTATAAATAAGAATAGAAGCCAAACAAAGCACTGGCACAATTGCCACCTTCACTATTGGGTTTTTTAAATAAAAGGTAAAATAATAGATAACGGTGATAAAGAAGGCAATATAGCCGGTAGTGCTTTGTGTAGTTAAAAGAGCAGCTATTATAACGAAAACTTTCAGTTTATGCTTTCTCCATAAAAAAGTAAAATCTTTTACGTTCAATCCTATACATAGCACTAAAATTCCTGCAAAGGCTCCGGGCTCCCAAAACATTCCACAATTTCTATAGGCATGCAGCTCTTTATACGTATAAATTATGTAAGAGATGCTTACCCTTTCTTTCGGAAATGTTATTCCATGAGGTCTGATATGAAGCAAGTTTACAACTACATAACCAACTAATGAAATAGCGCATATGTAATACATTACTATAAAAAACTTAAAAGAAAATCTTTCGCCAAGCAAATAATAAACCAGGCCACCAAAAAGAATGGTTACTATATACCGGAAGCCCGCCAGCCATGAAACAAAATATAGTGTTATTAGCTGGCAAGTATATAATAAGAGAAGTGCACAAGCGATTATTAAAAAAGGTATATAAAAGTCTCTCTTGATTTTTTTGAAATACAATAAAAAAATGCCCGAGCAAATAATTAACAGCGCATATTTTTCCATGAAGGAGGCAACAGGATTTCCACTGAAGGTGAGCAGCAATACCATTAACATGTACTCTAACCTATCCGGTGTTTTTTTATTCATACGTTGTTTGCATCTTTAATATTTGTAAGAGACGATCAGCAGTGTTTTCTTTTATAGTTTACTAAAATCTCTCTTAATTAAACTATAAACTTCACTTTTTTAACCGAAAGAGTTGAATCAATTGTATACCTGCCTCAACATGCCGGCATAAACTTCTTCGTAAGCAGTAACCACCTTTTCTGCTTTAAACTTAAGCTCAGCTTCAGCCCTTGCATTTTCGGAAAACTGATTATACTTTTCTTCAGTACTTAATATATTTAAAATTGCTTCTGCTACTTTTTCTTCAGACATTATATCTACCAGGTAACCTGCTTTGCCATTTTCTCCTATTACCTCAGGCACTGCGCCGCTGCTTTTACCGCCAACAACAGGTATGCCTTGCACCATTGCTTCTGCTAATATGTTACCAAACGTTTCTTCTTTTGCGGTATGAACTAATACATTAAAGGTCGATAATGTATTTATCAGTTCTACAAAATCAACTTGCCCGTGAAAATATATATTCTCTTCAACGCCTTGTGACAAAGCCCAATGATGAGCAGTACCATTAACTTCAAAGCCATAACCATACAAGTGCAAACTTGCGTCAGGCAATTGCTTTCTGATAATTTGCAATGCCTTCATGCCAACCTCAACATTTTTTCTTTTTTGAAAGCCATTATTGATCATTACAATTTTCGGAATTCTGTCATAAGTTCTTTTCTTTTTGTACAAAGAAAAGATCCATTCGGGTTCAAAATTTGGAATGATACTTACTTTTTTATTGAGTGACAAAAGCTTAATATTCCTGGCAAGATAATCTGAGGTAGCCGAAAGATATTTTGCTTTATTTATTACATAAAGAGCAATAAATAACCTTCCTAATCTGAATGCATTAGGCATGTATCGCAGCACGTGCAGAGGAGAATCTCTGCAGGTTACTAAAACAGGAATCTTAGAATCCAAAGCACCCAACGAATGCTGATACTGCCAATGGGCGTGCAATACATCCGGTTTTACTTCAAGTATTTTTTTACATAAACCCTTTCTTTCTAATTTATAAACATCCAGGATCTGGCCCTTTACTTTATTTCTTGCCGCAATAAAATGTATAGTTAAATTATCTCCTTCAACTGTGTAAGTCTCATGCAATTTAAGTTCTGTTGTTAAAGAAAAAACAGAAACTTTATGACCTCTTTTAACTAACTCTTCAACAAGAAGAGTTGGAGCAGTTGCACCATTAGAACCTTTCGGCTCGTTACCTGACAACTTTAAGTAAGCCGATAATGATTGTGTGGAAATATAACTGACTATCCCAACATGCATTGGCACTTGTTTGGCAATTTTAATATTGTTACCTGATACTTTTTTTATTTCACTTATGAGTTTCATGCTACGTATTTACTAAGATGAAGTCATCAAATATTTAACTTTTTGTCGCAGAATGTTGTAAATACGCCCCGCATGTAATTTGATAACCGCAAAAAGAGGCACATCAAATTGATATTGCTTCAGCGCCTTTTTTACAAAATCAGGAATTTTCCCTTTTCTAAAATATAAAGGAACCAAGGGCCTGTAACTGCGCATTACAAGAGTGGTATAATTATACAAATCTGCATGACGTGCCAGTTTCTTTGTCAATTTACCCTGCGATTTCAGGTACTCTTTTATTTCAATTCTCAGCTTAATGCTATTATTGATAATCTCTATAATCCTGTCTTCGTTTTGGCTGGAGGTTATAGAATTTTCTGTTATGTGCACAATAGTTTGAACCAATGGACAAAATTCTACAACAGCATTATTTTTAAGCAGCCGGAATAATAAATCATATTCCTGTGAAGAGCTTACACTTTCACTCCAACCATTTACTTCCAGTAAGGTCTTTCTTCTCCACAGATTAGCACTGGTAATTCCAAGTCTTGAAGTTAGAAGTCCACGCCAAACATCGGTTTCAATGCGCCTTGGTATTTCTCTGATTTCACCATTAACAAAAGTTTTGAACCTGCTACATGAACCAACTACAACGTCTATGGCTGATTTTTCAGCCAAGGCCAGCTGAGTTGCAAGTTTGCCCGGCAACAGTTCATCATCAGCATCTAAGAACTGTATCCATTCTCCTTTAGCCTGGCTTAATCCTTTATTTCTTGCCGCAGGCGAACCCTGCTTTAATTCCTGCAGAACTGTGATGATTTCAGGATGTTTATTTTTATATTCATATAAGATATCCAGAGTATTATCAGATGAATTGTTATCAACTAATATCATCTCAAAATCTGAATAGGTTTGATTGAAAACGCTTTCAACGGCTCTGTTGATATACTTTGCACTATTGTAACAGGGTATTATTACTGAAATCATTCTTGTATTATTAACATTTTTACCTACATTATATCCGCCTTGCCTTGCTCCCTCTTTGCACTCTAAATCTCTCGTAAGCCCTAATGTTTAACAGATAATGTCTAACGAGAAAAAAGTATATCTTATTACTCAAACTAAGACCTCTTCCATAATTATTAATGTATTTGATCTCCTGTTGTTTAGGCCACAAAGTTTGCAATAACTTTATAAAATTTATTGTATTGCTTTTGCTTTTTTTCAAAAACAGGGCATGTCCGCCACCAATTCGTTTTTCTTTATTAATTATTTCCCTGAAGCTATACCTGGCAGGATGTTCCACTAATACATCATCTGCATAATCGATCTTAAAGCCTGCTTTATGTGCGGTTATTCCCCAGTTCCAATCTCCGCCAGACATTAAATTTTCATTGAACAAACCTATACTGTCAAATACATGCTTATAAGTAAATAAATTAGCAGTAGCACTTGTACCCCACGTTGCTACGTACCTGTTTTGATTAAAAGCGAAATGCTTTTCGTAAAGTTCTGCCCTGGTTGGATGTGCGGTTCTAAAAAAAATAGAAATTTTTCCTGCAAGCCTGCTGTACGTTGGATTAGAGCCAAAGTGCGCAACGGCGTTTTTTATCCAATCCTTATTTGGTATACAATCAGAATCGGTGAAGCCTAATATTTCTCCCCTGGCCAACTTTATACCTGCGTTTCTTGCTGCATATGAACCAGGTTTTGCTTCTTTGATTAATGCACAGTTTGTTGGAACTATATGTTCACCAGGCATTTCATCTTCGGGGTTGTTGTTAACCACGATTATTTCAAAAAGATGTTTTGGATAACTTTGACTATCCAAAGCTTTTAAACATATAGAAAGACGTGTCCAGTCATTATATACAGGTATTATTATCGACACAAATTTATCTGACATTTTTAATTTTTTGATACAGCGAAAGTTTACTGATTGTATCGTTTCACTGTTTGTTTAATTAATGCCTCAAATTTGGTTTTTCATTTCATGTAAAACTTTTGACCACATCTGCTCACTGAGTTTTTTTTGTTGTGAACTCATGCTTTTTAATTTGCAGGCAATAGATTTACGAGAGGTATCGGTTAATATAAGACTTACCTTATTTAATAATTCTTCGTCATTACAATTAACATCTAATAAAGCTTCTTCATAATCATAATCCTTTAAGATCATTTCGTATTTATGGCTCCACCCTGTTGCCAAACAAGGTATCCCCTGCGCCAAACAACTTACCAAGCCATGAAAACGTGAAGTGATTACAGCTTTGCTTTTAGAGATTATCCCTTTTACATGTAAAGGGTTATCTTCTTCAATTACCGGCAAAGGTGTGATCAATTTTTTATTAAGTTCTTCTGCTAACTTTTTATCCATTTTGCCTTCGTGAATCAAAAAATAAGCCTTAAATCCAAAATCTTCCACCAATCTTGTTATTCTAAAGATCAAATTAAAATAAGCATCGCCATCTTCTTTTGTGGTAGTTTCTACCATTTTATTATTAACAATAATAGCAACCTCGTGTTTAGACGCATCAAAATAAGAAGGAACTGTGCCTTGAATAAGATTAGTAAAATCAGGCGCAAGACTCACTTTAGCGCTAACACCATTTACCTGCTGTACGTATTGTAATGATGTTTCGTCTCTTACAAATGTTAAGTCCGCGTTACTGATAATCTTTTTCATAACTGCAGCTAAGTCCGGATCTGTAAAAGGTCCAAATGCCTGTGGCAGTAAGATCACCTTCTTATTATTGGTTTTCCACCCAATGATATGCTTTCCCAACCTGTTAATTGCATACTTAGCGCCCCAAACATCGCCAAATGCAAAACCTGAGGCATCTAATATAACGTCTATTTCTTTTTCGTTGATGTAACGCAATTTTCTTCTTAACGAAAACGGAACAAAATATAAGAGGTACCTGAATGGAATATTATATACTTTAAAATTTGTTTTTGTGTAAATGCCATGTTGTAATTGTTTGCTGCGGGGAGTGTTATTTGAATCAGACATAACAAATAACGGATCTCCTATTTCACTTTTCAATTTGGAAATTATTGCATGCAGCATAAGTTCTGCGCCCTTATTAACAAAATCCACGCCGCGGAGTTCAATAACCATTTTATCAATTTTATGCATTGAATTTTCTTATTTGTTCTAAAGGTCTTTTTGCTGAAAATGCTACCATACCTTCCGGATCAGGAAAACCTACACCAATCAACATCAGAGGTCGCTGGTAATCTTCCAGTTTTAAATAAGCTTCCATTTTCTTTTCACGGTCTTCTATATCAGGCCAATTAATAGCGCAGCTGCTCAACCCTAATGTTTCCAACGCTAAAATGAATGACATGGAAGCTAAAGAGGCGTCTATATATATTATATGCCGGTCGCGTTCGTCAAAATACGCATCTAAATTACCCACCACCACAATTATCGTTTTAATATTATGCCGGTAGCCAGCAGTACCCATCGGGTAAGTAGCAATTTCGTTTACCATGTCAGGGTCATCAAAAATCCTGAATTCATAGGGTTGGCGGTTACATGCGGTTGGTGATTGAGTAGCGGCAAGTAATGCTTTATCTATTAATTCTCTTGGAACTGGCTTATCTAAAAACCACCTGACTGAGCGACGGTGCCTTGCCAGTTTATAAAACTCTTCGTAAGAAATATTACTTTTATTGGCGTCAATTCTATAGTACGGTGCAGATGCTGCTTCATTATTAATCTTTGTTATTACATCACCTTCATTTCCGACTTTATTTTTGAAGCGCTTATACTGTTTTGCGACAAATACGTCTTTCGCGGCACCCTTAAAATATTCACCCAAAACATCGTAAAACCATTTTAGCTGCGGATTAGTTTCAATCTTATTTTTATCCCAAACCTTTTCAAAGCTGTCAATGGTTTCTTTTATGTAATCCTGGGCAAACACGTCTCGTTTAGGGCGCATTAATAAGCCTTTTTCTATCCTGTGAGTGTTTCGAACCAACAAATAGTAATTGCCTTTTTTAGCTTCGGTTTCTGTTAAGTGTTTAACTTTTCCTGAAAGTACCGCCTTGTTTTCCCTGGTGAACGATTTGTCGAAAAGAAAGTAATAAAGAGTAGAAAGAAATAAAGACCTGCAGCAATATGCCGGCAGTTTGTTGCTTATGTAATTGTTTACTGATTTTTTTATGAAGTTCAAATTTGGTTTTTCTAGATAGTAAGTAAACGCAATTTTCTCTTAAATATTTGCGCTTACTTTAGGATATTAAGTGTAATTCTGCTGCCGGGTGTAATCTATAATATAAAGCTGGTTATTACATGCTCCAACTATTATAATCCCTGCAAAGACACCATACGTTTAAACTGATCGGATTTTTGTAACATGCTATCAAAGTCTCCTGAAACATTTACATGGCCTTTATCTAACAAATAAATTGTATCAACATTTTTAATAGTTGATAACCTATGAGCTATAACTATCATAGTATAGTGGCCATGTAGGTTTTCGATATTTTCCTGTATTATATGTTCGGTTTCAGAATCTAAGGCCGAAGTAGCTTCATCCATTATTAAGATTTCCGCTTTTTTATACATTTCCCGGGCAATAGATATCCTTTGCTTTTGTCCGCCAGAGATTAATATTCCATGATCACCTAAGGGTGTATTTTCTTTACCCGGTAAATTTTTTATAAAGTCTTCTAATGAGGCCATCTTGATTACGTCCCAAAATCGTTGCTCATTTTCAGGTGTTCGTTCGCCCCAAAAGGTGATATTATTAAATATATTATCATTGAAAATAACAGAATCCTGGGAGATGTATCCAATCCTACTTCTGTAATGATTTAGATCGTACTGGCTCATTTGCGTACCATCAATTAATACTTTGCCAGTATCAGGCGTTATTAAAGCCATTATAACATTTGCAAGAGTTGTTTTGCCAGATCCGCTTGCACCAACAAGAGCTATTGTTTTATTCTTCTCAATTTCTATATTAACGTTACTAAGAACTTTGTTATCACCATAAGATACATTTACATTTTGCAAGGTTATGTTATGTTGAATTGTTTTGAAATCAGCTTTACCCATCACCTCAACGTTTTTGTTCATAGAGTCGAACAAATTAGCTACTGAGTGCATTGCTCCGGTGTTTACTATAAAACTTTGCCATTGATTTTGAAGCCCCATCAAAAATGTAAGCGCCCTATAAAATAAAATCAAACTCAAAACGATAGAACCAATGTTGCCACCCATCCAGTTTATCTGCACATATATTACCACAACAACAATTAAAAGAATCATTGGCTCTCTTATCCCTGTTGTAACTGCCGCGTAATATGCCGTTCTCCTGTTCAAATTTTCAGTTTTATTTATAATCTCTGATAACTTGCGGGAATAGCTGCCGAAATAATTGGTTGATTTAAGATATTTAAAATAGTGAATTGCCTGTATCATGTACGAATTGAAAGCATGACCTTTTTTTGATATTTCTACAGAGGCGGCCTTCATTATCTTATAAATCTTTGTGTATAAGATGTTGGTTAACCCGGCGCTGACGGCAACTAAAATGGCAAACTGGTAATTGGCAAGTAATGCAAGAACCACATATGTGCCCAACATAAAAAGTGCCTGGATGTAGCTTAAATAAAACTTTACCGCCATTGACATTCTTTGTACTTCAGCAATAAAAGTATTTTGAATTCTTCCTGCATCTAACTCAATAAATCCTTTATAAGACAGTTTATGAAGGCTATTAACGAGTTGCTGGCGAACCCGCTTCATAAAAAACTGGATAACCTTGGCCTGGTAATTCAACTCCAGAAAACGGGCAAATCCTTTTAAAAAAAACACAATAACAAGTAAACCCAGAACGGTTGCTAAAGTTAAAGGAAAGCCCATCTTTTGTATGCCATCAGTAATATAATGCAGATGCCCCATGGAACCTTTTGAACTTCCCTTACCTGATACGGCCTGCA
>CAXSEB010000007.1:15263-19312 GCA_964235805.1 uncultured Chitinophagaceae bacterium
CGGTTCCCAATGTTAAATGAAAACCTAACCCGGTTATAATATCTGTGACGTAATGCAATTGTCCCATCGAGCTTTTGCCGGAAGGTGCCCCCCCAGCGACGGATTGCAGTAACGGCATAAACATAGAAAGGCCTACGCCATCTAAAAACGAAACTGTCACACTTAATAAAATACTAAGTAATAACTTTCTGCCAACAACTCCGTAGTAGAATTTGAAGTATCCAATGGAGTTATCTTTAAATTTTAATTGCATTTTAAATGAATATTGATTATAAGTTTACCAGCTCATTTACTTAACAACATTTCCCGAAATGCCTATAATTAAAGCGCATACTAGGTTGCAGAATATAAGCTTAAATCTCAATTTTAAGAAACGTATAATTGAATTATTTAGTATTGTAATACAGATACTGTTGGTATGCTATTTTTTGTAAAGATACTATGATATGTTTCGAAAGCAGCTGAAGTTTTAATCATGAGATCATAATCTAAATATTATTACTATTCAATTATGGTTAAATTGAAAACACAATATTTAATTTAAACTAATTCTTAAGGAAATTATAAAATGAGTGCACGGGGCTGAGCAGCCTTAACGAGCCTGTTTTTGTTTGATCAACTAAACTGTTGGCTGAAATTATTCTCACTTTTGAAGTTTCTACTTCAGCGCTAAGTATGTAACCTAAAGAAGACAAGGTGGCTTTTACCTTTTTTTGCATGGCAGGCATAATTTGCCTTGACTCATCAGCAGTTAAACCGTCGATGTGTCTTACGTTTTCATTTCCTAAAGTGATTTTTTCGACACTTAGATTTACGTAGTCGGTCGTAAAACGCCTGATTTGCTCTATCTCCGATTCATTTATTATCACAGGTTTACCCAGCCAATACACCAGGTTAACAACACCTTCTATCTTTTTTATTTGGGTAAGCTGCTTATCGTTTGCTTTTACAAAAACATAACAGCTGAACAATGGTTCGTTAATAACTTTAGAGGAAACATCAGGGTTTTCAACTATTCTATTGAGCGGTAGGTAATTTTCAATTTTCTTTCTGGAAAGAAGGTCAGACACTTTCTTTTCAGTATGAGGCTTAGTGTAAACAGTGTACCATTGCATTTTCATAAAACGTTCGTTTAGCTAGTTAATACTATTCTAAATAACAAGCCTACTTATAAACTCCTCACGGAAATGGTTCTTCAATAGAATACGAATTACATCTGTAATCTGAATATTGAATTACTGGATTGAATATATGCCCATGAAGGCTAAAAACTCATCTAAGTTCCTTTTGATAATACAAACTCTTAGCACTTGTGGTTGATAAGAAGTGTAAAAGAATCAGAGATTTCACTCAAAATGCAAATTTGAGTCCATAACTTTTAAAAAAAGAATTTATTTGTTTATTCAATTTATAACTCGGTAAGAATCATTGAAATAAAATTTATTTAACAGGCAATTTTTTATTTTAGTCTGAAATTTAACCGTGCAAACATACTAAAGTTTACTGCAGCAAAATGATTGGCGTATTAAGACATTAACAACAAACACAGAACAGCTGTTATCGTAATAACTTTTCGCAGGTACCCGGATATGCATTAAACTTTTGCAACAATGTCTATAAAATATACACAATCAATCAATTTAATAGCTTTAAATTTACATGATAAACACCAATATATTTGACCCTGTAAATCATTGATAAATCCCAACATATGAAACTCATTTTCACTTACTTTTCAATGCTCTTTTTTCCTGCGTCTATCTTATTTTCCGTAAATTATTTAAGTACTGATAATAAAAATATTGATAAGCCTGCTATTCTTAATGCAGTGGGTAAAGAAGGCCATTTCGCCAGTGAACGTTTACTTAACAGCCGTGTTAATTCCAAAATAAACCTGCTGTATTTTAATAGTTTAAAAAATGCTACCAAGCCTTCTTTAATACCTGCTTTGGTAAATAGTAATTTAACTGGCGGAACTATTTCAGTAAATCCTCAACGCATTTATGAAAATGAAGTATCGGGTGGTGCAACCGGAACAAGCCGGACAATTACCATAAAAAACTCGGGAAGCGGTTCGCTTAATCTATCATCTATATCCTTATTAGAAGCAAACACTAATCAATTTGTATTAAGCGGATTGCCGACGTTGCCGTATTCTATTAATCCAGGCGATTCAGTTTCGTTCTCTTTTGCGTTCAATCCATCTTCTACCGGCATAAAAACAGCTTCTGTTGATATTAGTAGTGACGATGCATCTTCGCCTGTTTTATCAATACCGGTAAGAGGTTTGGGTACTTCAGGATTAGGAGGTGCAAATGAACCCTCGCTGCAATCAATTTTAAATCTCTTAGAAATTCAAACGAATGTTGGAGACGACGATACGTCAACAGCTGTGATTAATAGCAGCACTACTTTACAAAAAGCTCCACTTTTGGGTGATGAAGTTAGTATACAACAATTTCAAAAAGCATCTGCCGGAAATGTGACAATCACTCCTTTGGCAGTATTCGGTCCCACTGATAGCAGTACAATTGTGGGAATGGGCTGGTATCGCTCAGGGGATACTTCTTCAATTTCTGAGCTCATCACTGTTTCAAATAACCCAGTATCCAATGGACAAACAGTTAATGTAAATTATACAGGAAGTCAAACATTTGATCCTGCTTCTGATAGTTTCGGATTTTATTCCCATTGGCCTCACTTTAATAACAGGTTTCTGTACAGCGAAGATTCTTTAAACACTTTCGCTGGCAGCATTCCACATCATGTGAGAGTTTATCCATATAAAAAAAATGGTGTTCTTGTTGCCGATTCCTACATTGTTGCTTTTGAAGAAACCATTTCAGGATTTGATTACCAGGACATCATTTTACTGGTTAGCAACGTAAAAAAAGTAGCATCCGGCGCTTCGTTATTTGTAGAAAATCTTGATCATTTTCCTTCAAATGATGATCTTGTATTTTCAAGGATTCAAATACCGTGGACACGTGACAGTATTTACAACGCTAATCACGATTCAGTTAAAATAAGAATTCATAATGAAGGAATTAATCCGTTGATTGTTGGAAACTTTACTATTTCTAATGATACAACCTGGAAGGTTGACCAGATTAATGGTGTTACTTATGTTCCTGGTTCAGGCTTACCTATAACCATACCTTCAGGTAATTTTATCGATGTTACTATCAGATTTATTGCCCGTAACCAGGATGTAAGAGTAAAGGTTTTGCATGAGACACTTAATATATCTTCTAACGATGACAAGTATCCTTTAAAAACTATTTACCTAAATGGGTTATGGCAAAGAGCCGGGGAAGGTTCTCGTGAGCCTTATGCCCAGGAAATTATAAACTCTTTTGGCTTTACCACAAATACTGGCTTTAATCATACAGACCCTGATTTTGGAGACAGCACCAAGTTGAAGGGTGATGAAATAAAGCCTTCTTACTTTATTCGTGCAGATTCATCACAACCGGTTACGATAAGGCAAATGGCTGCTTATCACGGGTGTTGCCAGTCAATAGAAAGAATACAATGGTTTGCTAAAGGCAGTAGTACATTTAATACGGTATTTTTTCATATTGCAAAAGACGGACAAACTGTTTTACCGAGAAGGACTATTTCGGGGATACCTGCAAGCGGCTCTATAAACCCGTCAACTTCTTTTGGATTTAGAATTGGCAGCGAAGATTTTACCGATGCATCAAAAGATACTGGCTTTAAGATAGGGATCCGCGTGTGGAAAGCCTTCGATAAAAACGGAAACATCATCCCTAATGCCTTAATTATTGCGAACGATTATCTTGGCACTTCATCTACAAACTACGACTATAACGATAACACGTACTTTATAAGTAACATTAAGCCAGAAAGCGGAACAGCTTACTATTCAACATTAAGTGCAACACCTTCTGACCTTGATTTTGGAGAGAAGGTACTTCAAACTACTGACTCACTGCAAGTAAGTATTAAGAACCTTGGTAAGATATATTCTGATGGCTCAATTGACCCGGCAGTAACCATTTCTTCTATTAACATAACAGGAGAAA
>CAXSEB010000008.1:0-605 GCA_964235805.1 uncultured Chitinophagaceae bacterium
CATTAACGTTTATGGAAACCTTAGGCCCACACGGCCGAAAAGTTATATCATCCAAGGCAAGATCATTACCGCACCCACCAGGAGCATTATTAATTATTCTCACTACTATAGAAGAGGTATTAGCCGGTGTAACAAAAAATAATCCGTATTGCTTCCATTCCGGCGCACCTGCCGGATCAATATTACCCGTTGAATAAGTTTGTAAAACTTCGCCGGCAGTTGTTTCAATGTTAAAAGTAATATTTGGCCTTATTGTATTGCCGCCGCAGGCACCCGGCCTTATTACATTTATAAGCCAAGCCGCAAATTCATACGTAGTGCCCCCGCATAATCCGTTTACCTCATGCACATAAAAATCTCCGGCAGCAAAAGACGCATTAACTAACATCATATACCCGTTGTTATCACCTGGAGTATGATCTTCATTAATAGTAAGCCAGGTATTACCGAAGCAATTACTGGTTGAATTAGCGATCGTATAAAAACCATCGTCCGGGCAAACGTCGGAAAAATAATTATAGTTCGTGATTGGCAGACCAAGTGGTGAACCTGTGTTGGGGCCTGATCCGAATGTAATGTTAACTACCGGGTCTCCAAGGCTACCC
>CAXSEB010000008.1:615-7458 GCA_964235805.1 uncultured Chitinophagaceae bacterium
ATATAAAATAAGTTATATCTCCCTCTTAAAAAATTAATTCTTTTAATCTTTTTTGATTGCCATGTAATTAGCTAAACTTTAAAGTCGTTCCTTATTAGCCTGATTCAGCGGGTTGATGCGTCTTCCTTAACTCCCTCATTACCAGTATCTAAAATAAACTTCCATTTGCCATCGGCTTGTTTTTTCCAGATGCTAACATAAGTACCAGATAAGGATGTGTCATTCATTTGTAACGAATAGATTCCATAGGTAAAACCCAGATCACCAGAAGATGATATTTCTGCAGAAGAAGGTTTCCACGTAAGAGTATAGGAAGTATCATTAACCTCGCTTAAAAATTCAACGGCATCGGCGCCTACAATCGGCAGATGATTTGGCCTTAGAAGAATAGCATCATTATCCATAAATTCCACAAAGGCTTTCTTCATACCTTGGTGCTTGCTCATATTTGAAAAAGCCTCATCAGCTTTTATTATTGCAGCTTTGGTTGAAGGCTCGTTTACCGTTTTTGTCTTTTTATAACATGCCTGCAAGGAAATACAAACTATTGCAGCAAACAAAAAGGAACAAATTATCTTACTCATTATAGCATGTGTTGAACAATAAAAAGGCGAAGGTATTTATAAATACTTTCGCCTTTGCCGGCAGTATGTTTTGCTTCCTGTAAGTTATAAAAAAATGTACCCTATAAATGCAGCTTTTCTTTTTTTGCCAAAAGATCTTCAACTGTTTCCCTGTACATTTCATCTGGTACACAACAATCAACCGGGCATACAGCAGCGCACTGTGGCTCCTCATGAAATCCCTGGCATTCTGTACATTTGTTAGGCGATATATAATAAATGTCTGTGGCTACCGGAGGGTTTCTTTTTTCTGAACTTATAACACTTCCATCCATTAAGGTAACTTCTCCTTTTACCGTTGTGCCATCTGCCATTGCCCACTCTACGCCGCCTTCATAAATAGCATTATTTGGACACTCAGGTTCACATGCTCCACAATTTATACACTCATCCGTAATCTTGATTGCCATATCTTATTAAAAATTTAAAGCTTTTATTATGCTGGGAATTATTTACGAATTTGCATTTTTTTTCTATACCTGCAAATATATAACAGATATTCATCTGCAATGAAATTACGTGAAAGAATAGAATTGATGGTTAAGTTAGGCAAGTATATAGAATCAAATGCCGGAGAATGGCAATTGATCAAACAAAAAACTTCCGAAAAAAACCCATGGTTTACAAACGAGTTTATTCAACTCGCCTGTGATAATATTGTAAAGGAGTACTTGCAAGAAAATAAACTATTAACCTGGGTAAATCACTATCATTTAGATGATAACGTACAGCCCAAAAATGTTGGAATAGTAATGGCAGGAAATATTCCGCTTGTTGGCTTTCACGATTTTTTATGCACTTTCCTTTCAGGACATAGACAAACGATCAGGCTTTCTTCTAAAGATGATTTGTTGCTAAAGCATCTTATCCAAAAATTAACGGAGTGGAACACGGAATGCAGCAGGCTGATAATTATTGCAGAAATGCTTAAAGGCTGCGATGCTTATATAGCTACTGGCAGTAATAATTCTGCAAGATATTTTGAATATTATTTTGGCAAATACCCGTCAATTATACGTCATAATAAAACGTCAGTTGCTATCTTAACCGGCGAAGAAGATGTGAATTTACTGGAACGCCTGGCCGATGATGTACATCAATACTTCGGGTTTGGCTGCAGAAACGTTACTAAAATTTATGTGCCAAAAGGATATGATTTTGTAGCCTTGCTTACTGCCTTTAAAAAGTATAGTTACTTTGCTGATCATCCAAAATATAAAAGTAATTATGATTATTACCTCGCATTACAAATAATGAACAATTTGTATTACATGACCAATGGTTCTGTTTTACTTGTTGAAAACGACCAGTTATTTTCTCCCATAAGCCTGCTTAATTATAATTTTTATACTGACATTGAAGTATTAAAGTCACAATTACAAAATGAATTATCCGTTCAATGTATTGTTGGGCAAGGTGAGATAGATTTTGGCAAAACACAACAACCATCATTATTTACTTATGCTGATAATATTGATAGCATGCAATTCCTATTATTATTGTAAAGACCACATTACTTTTATCAACTGATCAATATACCTTCAACTGTAATATTTTCCTGAAGCAAAATTTTGTCATACCAAATATGACATAACAATTTTCAACTTCGTAAAATTTTCATTTTAAAAAACAACCTGCTATAATTTATTGTTAAAGGAAATAAGCGGTAAGTATGTAAGCATTATTACTTCGTTTATTTGTGTATGCCTTGGGCATATAGTTTGTGTTTAAATTCTCATTCAAAAAATTTTCAAACTTTAAATACTTTAGAATGAACTTAAAAAACATTTTATCTACTATAGCTATCAGTGCCATAACCACTGCCGGCGTTTTGGTAGGATATAACAAATTTGACAGTAATCACAACAACCCTAATTTCAATCAAATCACTATTCCTGCTAATTATAAATATGCGGGATTTTTTGATGGAAGTGGTACTCCTGCTGCCGGGCCTACAGATTTTACGCAGGCTGCTCTTGCGGCTTCTCCAGCGGTAGTGCACATAAAAACTAAGACGAACCCCAAACAGACCAATAATAACTTACCGCAAAAAAATCCATTTTCTGACCTTTTCGGAAATGATGATTTGTTGGACCAGTTCTTTGGAAATGGCAGTGGCAGCGGCAGACAAAGAATGCTTCCACAGATGGCTTCGGGCTCAGGTGTTATTATAAGTGAGGACGGATACATTGTGACTAATAACCACGTGGTTGAAGGAGCTGATGAGGTTAATGTTACGCTTAATAACAGGAAGACTTATACAGCAAAAGTAATAGGTGCTGATCCTGCATATGATCTTGCGGTGATAAAAGTTAATACCAACAATCTGCCTTTTATGTTATTTGGCAATTCAGATGATGTAAAGATCGGGCAATGGGTTTTAGCAATCGGCTATCCTTTAAATTTAGAAACTACTGTAACAGCTGGTATTATTAGTGCAAAAGGAAGAGCTTTGGGATTGAACAGGGATAAAACAGGAAACAGGGCATTAGCAGTAGAATCTTTTATACAAACTGATGCGGCTGTTAACCAGGGCAACAGTGGAGGCGCTTTGATAAATCCTAACGGACAATTAATTGGTATCAACTCTGCAATTGCATCTCCAACTGGGTTTTACTCAGGTTACTCTTACGCTATACCGGTTAATATTGTAAAGAAAGTAGTTAACGATCTTATTAAATATGGCAGCGTACAAAGAGGATTTTTAGGTGCTCAGTTTACTGATGCTGCTTTACTTACAGATGAGGAGAAACAGAGGCAAAATATCCCTTTAAGCGCTGATGGCATCTATATAAATGACGTAACAGTTAATGGCGCCGCAAATGCTGCAGGAATAAAGAAAGGTGACATCATAAGAAAAATTAACGATGTCACAATTGAATCCGGCTCAGATCTACAGGAACAGCTTAGCCGTTTTAAACCAGGTGACAAAGTAAACATAACTTACGACAGAGCAGGGCATAGCAATACTGTGTCAGTGACATTAAAAAACAGCGCTGGAAATTTTGATATAGTCAAAGCAGATGAGATGATTGATAAATTAGGTGCTGACCTTATTACACTTGACGGTAAAAAAGCAAAAGATTATGGCTTAGCCGGCGGCGTTGTAGTTAAAAAGATTAATAGTGGTGCTATAGATAATCAAACAAGAATGAGAGATGGCTTTATAATCACTAAAGCAAACGGCAAACCTGTAACAAGTGTGGCTGAATTAAAAGGTATAATAGGAAGTTCAAAAGAAGTGAAAGTTGAAGGTGTTTATCCCGGATATAACGAGATATTTGAATATCCTTTAACACTCGAGGATACAACAACAGGCGATGACAGCCGCTAAACCTTTTTAGAATCTCTTTGTAAGATAATAAATCAAAAACCGGCTCGCATAAGGAGCCGGTTTTTTTATAGCACGCCAAAAAGTATCTAATTGTGTAGTTAGCTTTTTAAAGAAACAAAAGCAATTTGTCCTTTTTCTAAAGATAAATACATTTAGTAGTTAAGCTAACGGAAGACTTACTAAATCAATTGATTTATATTAGCTACTTTAAAAATAACCGAGACATAAAAAGGAGACAGATATTGCTTATATCTTTTAAACTGATACCACACACTTTATTTCTTCATTGTGAATGCATCACACGTATTATACTTTTAACTTTAAGTTAAGGCAATCTACGGAACAGCGTTGTACGATCTATATATCCTCTAAATCTATTAGTCTCTCACGTTAAACTAATTAATTCCTACATAACTAGAGTACAGTCTCTTCTTGTCAAAAAATTCTTTATAAAAAACGAATGTTAAGTGATTTCAATTTATTTATACAACCAGTTTTTGTATAAAGTTCTCTATTCATTTTCTTGTTCATTGTACTTTTAATCTTCTTTATTAAACAAAAAAGGAACGCTGAAAAAGCGTTCCTTTTTTGAATATTTTTTTAAAAGTTAGTAACTCCAAAGATTTTGTTCATAATCAAATATCTTGTCTTTAATATCTTCACCTTCCCATAATTGCTGAATTTTGTTATCTTTCAAACCCTGGTACTCTGATAAATACCTATCATACGGATTATCAAGAGTGCTTTTAATTATCCGGCCATAAAACATACGGGCTTCAAATAACTCTTCCCAGCTCATTCTTGCACCAAAATTTTTGCCATTATATACATCAAATTTGGCAAGAATAGGTCTCATATCAGGATAATACACCCAAAACAATTCAGTTTCACCTACGTTTAATCCTTGAGATGTAATAACATTTTTAACCGGCGCTATTCCTAAAATTCTCCAAAATAACCTGGAGCTTTCTTTATCAAAAATCACTTCTTCTTTTATGTGAAATTTATAAAAAGAATCAAGGTTAACTTCCGCAACTGTTTCTTTATAACCGGTAATATTACCAACAGAATCATAAATAGGAACCTGTACTGAACCTCCGGATATTTTTGTAGCAACCTGGCTTACTGTTAAAGGAGTAGTGAAACGATCATCTACATTATCAAAAACAGTTACACCTCCATTATCAGGACCATCCTGGATAGCTTTAAATAATATGGAAATAAAACGCTGATTGCCATTATCCTCATCTGCAGAATACCTGAATGCAATATTTTGTTTTTCCCGGATATCAATTTCTCTCCATAGCCTTTCACGGAAAACTGCATCGTCTTCACGTATATTTTCATAAGCCAAAGGAGTTCTGTCTTTAATTAAATTCCTGTCCACAGCATCATTTGGCCGTAAAGACTTTTTTACCTGAGTCATAGGCAAACTGTCAATTTTAGCAGGGGCTGCTGCAACGGTATCAACTGCAGTTGGACTTATTGCAGTATTACTACGGCTATTATTAGTTCGTTTTGCAGTAGTACGCTTTTTGACTGTGCGTTTTTTTACCTGAGCATTTGCTGCTGGTATTATTACACAAAAAGAAATGGCTATCAAAAAGCATTTTATAATAATCTTACTCATGTGATAAGTTTTATTTTAATATAAAGAAAATCCGGGAGCATTCTGTATAGTTCTTACTGTTCCATCTGGTCCCTGTACTTTTACATTATCAAATATAACCGAAGTTCCCGGCACACACCTACTTAACTGAGCACTTAGAGCTCCAAGATTTCCACCCGAGATACTAGAAGTTTGAACACTTGGAAAGTTTGTGCCTGAAAAATAAACAGTTGCGCTCACTACACTAAATCTTGCATCAAAATCAAAATTTTCAAGATCAGCACGAACAAATTGTTGATTCTTAAACACAACCGATTGAATTCTTCCGCCACTGCTTGGGCCTACTTTTTATTCTAAAATCGTAAGTACTAGGTTTACCGTCTGCATTTACTGTTATAGAAGCTTTACCAACTGCACTAACTCTTACATTAAATTTTCCCGGGCCTCCCGCAGGTACTAACGTACCGCCAGCCATTGATACATGTGTTTTATCCCAACCAGTTCCTGATGAAACAGTTACCGGGTTTGGCACGCCGATGTAGAATACGTTCATTTTATCAAGCATTACAGCAGCGCCTCCCGGAGTTCCTACTGTATATTCCACATTAAATGATTTTGATTCTCTTGTACCATCAGGCTTAACATAAGTTACATTCACCGGTACATTATGAGATCCTGCACCACTTGCCTGTACTTTATATACTGCTCTACCATCTGCATCTAAGCTTACACCAGAGCCATTTATTGATATTTGCGGTTGCGCAGCTTTACTGTATGCCCCAACACCTGCCGTAATTTCCACCTGCTGTCCGGGCATTACATAGTTAGAACTTTGGCCTACCAATGCAGCAAATTGGTCATAAATCACTTTAACTGCGCCAATTTGGTTATGTGCAAAGGTTACTACCTGGTTCTCAGCATTTTTTATGTTATTTTGAAACTTACTCAGCATCGTTAAACCAGCTACTGTAGGTGTCATATGAAAAAAGGCTGTTGTAAAATCCTTTGTTACTCCTTCTTTGGTTTCAGGAACTGTCATGTCTATAGGAAGCGTTTTTTCGAATTCTTTTCTTATAGCCGGATCGAGATTTAACATCGATTCCCTATATGCCTTCAATCTTGCCTCTAATTCTTTCCCTTTCCCTTCGGTTTCGAACAAACGTGTAGAAGCGTCAAGGTTGTCTTCTTTGTAATCTTCTTTGCCATCCTTTGTAATTTTTAACCCGGCGGCATTCTTCAGGCTTACCTTTAAATTCTCAATGTAAGTGCTTATGTCA
>CAXSEB010000008.1:7468-18330 GCA_964235805.1 uncultured Chitinophagaceae bacterium
ATCTGACAATATTTTTGCACTATCCGCTTTTGGTTTCCAATACTTTGCCTTTTCTGCCGAGGTAGGATCGGTTAATTTTGATTCCAATGATTTATATAAGGTGCCGGTTGCGTTATTGATGTTAGCACTGGAATTTGTAAGGCTTTTATCCACCACCTTAAACGCTTCGATAACTTCGTTGGATACGTTTAGAGCTAAGATGGCCGTTAAAACCAGATACATTATATTAATCATCTTCTGCCGGGGCTCCCTGGGTAAAGCCATAATTATTTAAATTTGTTGTGGTTGTTAATGAATTTGGATTATTACTTATTCTGATTATCTGCCTTGCATGGCGCTTAACATGTTACCGTATACGGCGTTCAGTTTGCCTAAGTTAGTTGCCAAAGTTCCCATCTCCGCTTTTGCTTTATTGGCATCATCTACCGTCGCTATCATTACTTTACTTGCTTCAGTAAGTCTTCCGTAGAAGCTATTCAATGTTTTTAAATGGTTGTTGCTGTCGTTTAGCTCAAGTTCATAAATGGTATTTAATGAAGAAAGATTTTTTGTAAGAACCTGAACCTGGTTATGAAATCCCTTGGCACTGTCTGCAGCATTATTAAAATTCACCATTGTATTTGCAGAGTTTACATAAGCTTCTTTCATTAAACCCATTGCAGATGTTGCCTCTTTTGTTTTAGCAGAAAAATCACTTGTGGATTTTACAACATCTCCTACTTCTCCGATCTGAGACACTGTTGTGCCTAATTTTTGGAAATTATCACCGAGTTTTTTTAGATTGACAGGAGTGATATCTGCATCCATAAGCATCTTATCCATAGTTTTGAGTGCAGGATTACCAACCTCAGCAACTTCTGCTGGTTGCTCATCTTCTTCATGTCTTTTTGGTTTAACCCATTCTATACCCGCATATACTAAGAATATAGCAGTCTCAGTCCACATCCCAATCGTAAGCATATTATCTGCAAAAGACTGGTGTGTTAATTTAGCCCATGCCGCAAATATTATAACAGCAGCGCCGGCACTAACTAATACGTCTATAAGGGTTAAAAAGGTTCTTTTTCTGTGAGGCATGATGTTCAATTTTTAATGTTGATTTTATGGTTATGAGAATATAATAGCCGAAGCCATTTCAATGTTTTATTGCGATAAATAGTTGAGAGAAATTTACGATGCTGTACTTTTTACTTTCCTTTTTTATTTGGTGTTGGAGGTAAATCTATCACGCAACGAAAGCCAATGTATGCTTTTGCTGTATCCTGATATTCATATGCCCGGGTACTTGTTTGAAGAAAATACCCTACATCTTTCCAGCTGCCACCACGGATAACTTTACGCTTCATTCGAGGCGGATCCTGGTCTTGTGCATTCCAACGGATATCGGGGTTCATATCATGTTGAAAATCATAGCCTCCTTCATAGTAAAGTGACGAAGTCCATTCTGCAACATTACCCGCCATATTATATAGGCCAAAGTCATTAGGCCAATAAGCATCCGCTCTAACGGTATAAAATCCTCCATCTTCAGGATAGTTACCACGGCCTGGCTTGAAGTTAGCTAAAAGGCAGCCTTTTTTATTTCTTAAGTAAGGACCTCCCCATGGATACGGAGACTGAGAACGACCGCCACGAGCAGCATATTCCCATTGAGCTTCTGTTGGCAAACGAAACGGAGATTCAGTTGACCTGTTTTTTGATAGGAGATAAGAATTTAAAAAATGCGTTCTCCATTCACAAAATGCAGTGGCTTGCTTCCAGGTTACGCCGGCAACCGGGTAGTTGCCAAATGCAGGATGACTGAAGTATTGCTTTGCCATAGGTTCATTATATGAATAAGAAAAATCTCTTACCCACACCAATGAATCGGGATATACAGGAATATTGCTTTTTACAATAAACTTACCACGAGGTACACTTGCATTTTCTCTTTTTGCGGCTTCTTTAAAATCAAACACTTCTGAATGAAATACTATCTTATTAGCATCTAACTCTTTTTGTCCGAATATACGATTATCAGGAGTAACAATCATTGCATCTATCTTTTCAATAGTTGCCTTATCATTGTATTTAATTTTACCTGCTTTTGTCCAGTCAATGTATTCGTTTCCATCATTACCTTGTTTTACATACCCTAACAATTTAGCGGCTATCGAATCACGAACCCAATTTGTAAACTGACGGTATTCGTTATTTGTAATTTCAGTTGCGTCCATCCAAAAACCGCTTATTGAAACTTGTTTATTGCGTGCAGTAAAAGCATAGTTAACGTCTTCATCACTTGGCCCCATGTGAAAAGTTCCTGATGGAATGTAAACCATGCCCGGAGGTTTGGGAAGATTATACTTTGTAGATGGTGCTACCCCATGAAGCTGGCCATCGCTTTTTAAGCCGCCTGATTTTGACTTGCCTAACTTACAACCAGAAAGAATAATTATACTTACCAGAACTGCAGTACTTAACAACTTTGTCTTCATGGAACTAAACTTTGGGATATAGAACAAATGTAATAATATTTAAATAAACCCTTTCTCAATTTTTTTTGATATTACGATAAGTTTTTGTTAAACACGCAACCTGCTTTAAAAATAAAACGGCTTAACAATTTAATTATTGTAGTTCTTATTAAAATTAATGCTCTTTGATATCATGTCGATTACTTCAGTGACTTCTTTTTGTGGTGATTGACATGAATAATTACGACACAAATAAACAAGTGGTTCTTCTACCGTTTGCTTGTTTGCTAATAAAGGAAATTCATCATCACTATTTGTAGAACATTGTAAAACTTTGTTTGGAAGGAAATAAGAAAGCAACTCATTTCTTAATGGCACAACATCTCCGCCCACTATTGCTATTTCGTTTATCAATGCAACTTCATCAATAGCTATACAACCCCAGTTGGCAAAAGATGTTGGATATTTTGAAACAATTTCAGATAAGTCTCCTAACATTTTTTGGGCTTTTTCCTTCCATTCACTTTTGTTAAATATCAATGAAAGATAAGCAAGATTCGCTGTCATTACAGAATTACCAGAGGGGATTGCGCCGTCATATGTTTCTTGTTTTCTTACTATAATATCTGTTTGATCTTGGCGGGTGTAGTAAAAATAATTGTTAGTATCGCTGCTAAAATTATCTGTAACTACATTCATCAACAAAGATGCTTTTTTCAGGTATCCAGGCTCTGAGGTTATTTCCTGTAAATGAATACAGGCTTTAATAAGATAGGCGTAATCATCTAAAAAGGCGGGGTATTTGGCAACGCCGTTTTTGTAAGTGTGGCTCATTAAACCCGTATTCTCATCAATGAACTTTGACCAAATGAATTCAAAATTGGCCACCGCCAGTTGTTTGTAGTAATCGTTTGAGAATGCCGCCGAAGCCTTGCTTAATGAGATATTCATCAAGGCGTTCCATCCCAACAAAATCTTATCATCTAATTGTGGCCTTATTCTTTTGCTCCTATGAAGTAACAATTTTTCTAAACAAATCTTCATCGATCTTTCCAAATCTTCTTCTTTGATACTTTTATTTTTTGCAAACACAGACATCGGCACAAGCACTCTTAAGATATTCTTATGTTCCCAATTTCCTTGCGGACTAACATCGTAAAATTCTAAAAATAAACCGGCTTCGTTTCCTAATATTTCTTTAATTTCTTCATAGCTCCACACATAAAACTTTCCTTCTTCTCCTTCGCTGTCGGCATCTAACGCAGAATAAAAACCACCATCCTCATTCATTAATTCTCTTTCAATAAAGTCAATTGTTTGGGCTACTGTTTTTTTGTAAAGATGATTGCCAGTAAGCTGATAAGCATCACATAGGGCAGAAATAATAAGCGCATTATCATACAACATCTTTTCAAAGTGAGGGGCCAGCCATTCTGTATCTGTGGAATACCTCGCAAATCCCCCACCGGCCTGATCGTAAATTCCTCCAAAAATCATTTTATCTAAACTAAGGCAAGCCTGCTTTAATGCATCTTCATTCTTGGTATAATGATAATACCTGAGTAAATACTTTATGGTAAAGGTTTGGGGAAATTTGGGTGCGTTGCCAAACCCACCCCATACTTCATCAGCCTGCCTCATTATATTAGTATATGCAATTTCTGCCTGCTTCCACGAAAAGACCTTATCATCATTTTTACCTAAAAGTTGAGGAGTTACTCCACTCTCTTCTATGTGCCGGGTGAGTTCTTCAGCCTGCGCTTGTACTTCATGGCGCTTTTCAGTAAATAAACCATAAACGCCGGATATAATATCCTTCCACGAAGGCCTGTTAAATGCCTTTTGCGGAGGAAAATAAGTACCACCGTAAAACGGTTTACAATCAGGCGTTAAAAAAACGTTTAACGGCCAGCCACCCGAACCTGCAATGGCCTGCACAGCATCCATATAAATATGATCAAGGTCTGGTCGCTCTTCTCTATCAATCTTTATGTTAACAAAATATTTATTCATTAACTGCGCAGTTTCTTCATCTTCAAAACTTTCCTTTTCCATAACATGGCACCAGTGACAAGCTGAGTAACCAATGCTTACTAAAATTGGCTTATCTTCTTTGCGTGCGATGCCTAAAGCTTCTTCACCCCACGGATACCAGTTAACCGGGTTATGAGCATGTTGTAGAAGGTATAAACTTGTTTCATTAATTAAATGATTTGCAGCCTGCATATTGTTTGTAATTAGTAGAAGTTAAGTGCTATGATTTTGAATTTGGAAGGAACAATGCGCAAATATCCCAACCAACTATATACCAATAAAAAAGCAGCCTATGTGGCTGCAGATAATAAATTATTAAAAGAGGTTATTTCTTTTTTTGCTGCTCCAGGAACTGCTCGATAGCAGAAACCATACTGGGCATTTTTGGCTGCGGAGCTTTGATATCAGTTGTAAGCCCGGCAGCAGATGCTGCTTTATAAGTGTTATCTCCAAAAGCGCCTATTTTAGTACCATTTTGTTGAAATGCGGGAAAATTCTCTACGAAGCTTTTTACACCACCAGGGGTAAAAAAACAAATAAGGTCATAATGATTTTTAGAAAAGATTTCTTTTACATCATTGCTTATGATCTTATACAAAACAGGAGTCGCGTATTCGCAATTGTTTAAACGTAGCCAATTCGTTATTTCACTATCGAACGATTCTGAGCAGGGATAGATAAATCGCTCGGCTTCTTTATGCTTGTTAATTACATCAAATAAACTTTTATTGGTACCATCAGTTCCATAAAACACTTTGCGCTTTCTATATAATATAAATTTTTGCAGATACAAAGCAACCGCCTCAGTAATGCAGAAATATTTTGTGTGCTGGGCTACGGTAATTTTCAGTTCTTCACAAACCCTAAAAAAATGATCTATAGCATTTCTACTTGTAAAAATAACAGCAGAAAAACTCGGAATTTCAATTTTTTGTTTTCTAAACTCTTTAGCCGGAATACCTTCAACCCTTATAAATGGATGGAAATCGAGATGAAGTTTATATTTCCTGGCCATTTCGAAATAAGGCGATTTTTCACTTTCCGGCCTGGCTTGGGTAATTAAGATGTTTTGAAGTTTTTTTCCGGGTTTAGTTTCCTGCGAAGCAATGTCTTTAGGCATTTGTAAACTCATACTGTATAGCAAATGTACGGAGTTTTTCTCAAAATATATACGTAAGAACCCTATAAATATGCATTCAAAATCTTTTAAAAATTCATTTTAATATAACATTAAATAATACTTTATAAAGCACCAGTAATGGCAAAATTTCGAGTGAAATTGTAAACATAAAAAAATGCAACCTGTTAAAGTGAACCTGGGGTTGCAACAAACTATACGCTCTAAAAAAACGCATCAATAAAAATATTATCAACACAATAAAAGACAAATTCACGACACCTGTAATTAAGAATGGTGGAGCAAATGCTAAGAAGATTATAAAAGGAATTAGAGTAATTCCTACAATTTTATTGATGAGGAAAATCACAAAAATGTATGTATCCCATGCAGTCTCCGTTTCTGAGATCCAACCAATTAATTTTAATACGCAATAACGGATAATATAAACACAGGCAATCGCTGCAATGCAAAGAAGCAAAACTCTGCTGTTATATTCTTTATCATTAAAGTAATAGTGAATTAGCAATAACCAAACATATAATCCTCCTGATATGGTAAAAAAAATATTAAAGATAAGCGATGGAAGCCTGGCCTGTAATAACAAGTCTGTTAATTGGTTTTGCCGAAGAGAGGTATTAAAAAAAACTCTGAAAATATCATTTACATATTTAGAATAAAAGATTTTAAATACACCAAACATGAGAAAGATAATGCTTAACAAATAAAATAAGTATTCTTTACCGAGCCTTTGCTTTTTTCTGCCGCTAAAAGAAACAGCCGGCTCTTTAGTATCCAGATACCTGTTTGCGGAAAGTAAATTGTTCAATGCTGATTGATAAGATTTAACTGGCAATTTTATTTTGAAATGTAATGTATCCAATTGGGTAGAGGCTGCCGGTAATGCGAGTGCATTAATACTGCTATCTGTTTTAGATTGAGCAAAGACGTTTACACTCACTAAAAGAAGAAGTAACAATATCAAACTGATTATTCGCATAGAAAATATCGACACTAAAAATAATTTACAAAGCCGAAATGAATTTTTGAAGAATTACGGATGTCAAATTTTACATCATTTCTTTTGCCAATTGCATAACTAAGATTTAAGAGGCCAAATTTGGTTTCAAAAGTTAAGCCTATGCCACTGCCAACAAAATTATTTGTGAAGTCATTGTGCTGAAAATGCGACCTTGTAAATCCAACATCAGTGAAGCCAAACAGGTAAGAATTCAAGCCTACCAAATACCTGTACTCTGCTGTAAACACAGCGTATCGGGTTGCGTAAATACTTTCTTCATTGAATCCTCTTAACAATTTATATCCGCCAATTTGAAATAACTCATTTCTGAAAGTATTCTCACTTTGGAAAATTCCCGAGTTAATGCCAGTTTTAAGAGTACTTTTTTTTGCTACGGCAAAATAATGTGCAGCTTTCACAACAAATCTTACCTGGTAGGTTTTTAATTTAAGAGAATCATATAATGAATTATAATTAAAATCAGGAACGGCAGGATCTTTTAAGTTAATAATATCATTGTTCTTACTTATCTTTTTTAAACCTACTGTTGTTATTAATCTAAGCTCGTTGCCTTTTCGAGGATTTAATTTATAATTTGTATTTATCCATTCGTAATCAATGCCAAGATTGTTTGAGTTTACATCAATGTTTTGAGGAAGTGTTTTAGAAATTCTCACCTGGTTTGTATCATATCCACCTTGTAACAAATAAGCACGCTGGTTTTGTATAAACAATTTACCGGATTGATTTGCAGACAAAATATATTGTAACCCTATCAGGGTGTTCAATTGCAAATACGCTGAGTCTCTTTTTAACAGGTCAAAAGTAAAATCAATACCAAAAGATGAATTGAAGATGTAAGGTTGCTGATAACCTAAATTTAACCTTGGCGATCTTCGCTGTAACTGTTGCCAGTTAATTAAAATATTTTCCCCGGTACCCAGAGAGTTTGCAAGATTGAGATTAATGTCTCCTGTTAACTGCGGCTTACCAGTTATGTTATCTCCAGGCAAAAACCCGACGAGAAAATTAACCTGGCTGCTGCGTTTGGATGCAAGGTATAAATTGAGTGTTGCACCGGTGCCTAGCATGGTTACATCAAAGTTTTGCTGTTGCTGCAGGTAAGGCAGTTCAGTTAACCTCCTGGTGACATTTTGCAATTTTTCATTGCTGTAAATACTGCCATTGCTTATACCAAGATAATGCTGAAGGAAAGCGTTTTTTATTTTTACTTGTCCATAGACCCGTGTGCTGTCAATGTGATATAAAACGCCTGTGTTAATCTTGAGACAGGCTTTAATTACATCTTCTTCAATTTGTATATTGTCCAATTTTATTTGTGCAAAAGGGTAACCTGTATTCTCATAAAAATTTAGAATTCTTTGTTTACTGGTTTGCAATTCGTTAAAGTCAATTTTCTTATTATTAAACTGCCTGCCGTTCCACCTAGAAAGATCTAATGCTTTCTTATCAACACTATCTGTATTAATGGTTACCCATTTATACTGCGGGCCTAAATACAAATACACATTTGCATACAGTGAATCAAAATGTGCACTGTCTACCGAAGCAGCCGGAAATCCTTTTGTAGTAAGCATCTCAGGCAAACGATTAACATAGCCGGAACAAAAAGTAATATTATTAAATGAAGTTTGCAAAGCCAGTGTTTGTAATTTTGCAGCAACATCACTTTTTGGGAAAGTAGTATTGCTATCAACCAGCTTTATATTCAGCGTATATTTATTTTGTGCATAAAGACTATAAGGCAAAAAAATATGCAATAAAATCAGCAGCGAAAAGTAACAATTTACCGGAATGTTTTTTCTTATTAATTGGATAATATATAGCACCCATTTCAATGGTTAAAATTAAAATCTAAAATCTGTAATCTAAAATCTTTGTCCGGTATCTATTTCCATATTCCCTTTTGCAAACAAGCTTGTCATTATTGTAATTTTCACTTTTCCACTTCTCTCGCTAACAAAAAGGAAATGCTTGCAGCTATGAAAACCGAGATAATGCTAACAGCATCACTTCCTTTTAATAAAACCATTAATACGATTTATTTTGGCGGAGGAACACCAAGTTTATTAAACACCAATGAGATTGTGGAGTTGCTGGAGGCAACTAATAAAACATATGCCGTTGATAGTGAAGCTGAAATTACGTTAGAGGCGAACCCTGATGATATAAATGAAGAGAAATTGACTCAATGGAAATCTGCGGGAATCAACAGGTTAAGCATCGGAGTTCAATCTTTTAAGCAAAAAGATTTGCAGTGGATGAACAGGGCACACAATTCTGAACAAGCATTGCAATCAATTGTTATGGCTAAGTCAGCAGGATTTACTAATTATTCAGTTGATCTTATTTATGGTACACCAGGCCTGACCGATGTTGAATGGATTAATAATATTGAAACCATAACTTCAATGAAAGTACCGCATATATCCTGCTACGCATTAACTGTTGAGCCAGCAACTGCGTTGCATAAAATGATCGTAAAAAAAAGAAAAGAAGATGTTGATGCCGAAAAACAAGCCAGTCAATTTTTAATATTAATTAAGTTGCTGCAGGCGGCCGGCTATGAGCATTATGAAATATCAAATTTTGCTTTGCCGGGTTACAGAAGCCGACACAACAGCAGTTACTGGCAAGGAGATTTTTATATTGGCATCGGGTCTTCGGCACATTCTTATTTCAATAATACGAGAAGATGGAACGTTAGCAATAATTCTTTGTACATCAATTCTCTTCAAAAAAATTTGGTACCATTTGAAGAAGAAAAATTGTCAATAACCCAGCAATTGAATGAATACATTATGACATCACTTAGAACAGTTGAAGGCCTTGACCTAAGCTATGTTAAAAAAAAGTTCGGGGAAGACAAGAGCTCAATGCTACAAAAGCGAAGTATTAAATACCAGGAAACGCTTAAATTGACTCAACTGAGTGGAAGAATTATTTTAACTGCTGAAGGAAAATTATTTGCAGATGGAATTGCAGCCGACCTATTCTTCAGCGCTTAGAACGATTAATTAAATCAATATCTTTTCTATTTTTCTAAAGCCTTCTCTTGCTGAAACATTATGCCATAAAATATCGTATACAGTATCAGCAACAGGAATATCTGCATTGATAGTGTCATTAATAATGTGCATACATTTACTGGCGTTGTAGCCTTCTGCAACCATATTTAATTCAAGCTGCGCCGCCCTAACCGAATAACCTTTACCAATCATATTTCCAAAGGTTCGGTTTCTGCTGTATAACGAATAGCAGGTTACTAACAAATCTCCGAGGTAAACAGAAGCCGCATAGTTTACATGATTTTGCGCAGGCATTTTTTTTATATCTCCGATGTGACCAACATCTAAATTCTTAATGCCTGATTTGCGCAGAAACCCGGCCATTTCATCTGCACTGTTGGCAATTAATACACTCAAAAAGTTGTCGCCATAATCAAGCCCATGAGCAATACCGGCGCCCAAAGCATAAATATTTTTCAATATTGCAGCAAACTGAACACCATAAATATCCTTGTTAACTATTGTATTAAGATAATCAGTTGTAAAGTATTTTGATATTTCGGTTGTTGTATCTTCATCAATACCGGAAAAAGTAAGGTAAGATAACTTTTCAGCCGCCACTTCTTCCGCATGACATGGACCTAAAACGGCAAAATAATTTTTAAGCTCAACATCATATTTATCTTTAAGATAATCATTAAGCAACAGGTTTTGTTCCGGCAAAATCCCTTTTATAGCAGATATAATTTTTTTATTTTTAAATAGAGATGAGTCAAGATCTTTTAAAGTATCATGCACGTACGCAGATGGAACGGCTACAATTATACAATCAGAGTTATTAATTACTTTCGTCACATTACTGCTGAAATGTAACAACGATGTATCAAAGTACGCTGAGCTTAAGTATTGCGGATTATGACGGCGGGATGTGAAATGTTTAATAGAAGTTTTACTCCTGATCCACCAGTTAATGCTGTTATTATTATCAGTTAATATTTTTGCAAGAGCCGTGCCCCAGCTACCTCCGCCAATTATTCCAAACTTTTTTGCTTTAACCACGATTTATGGAATTAATGTCTGCACCACTATTTATAGATTTAAGACCATTGGAATTTAGCTGTATGATAAGGTTACTACTAACTAATCTTTTTTCCTGGTTGATTTCAAATCTCAATCTTAAATTATACAAGTCCTAATTTTTCAAT
>CAXSEB010000009.1:0-1842 GCA_964235805.1 uncultured Chitinophagaceae bacterium
CCTGTTCCAGTATCTATGAAAATAACTTTATTAATTATAAAACGTATTCCAATCTCAGTTCCTATATTGATAGTATTACCAGGCGGCCTTCTCGCAATAATAGATTGATTTCCTAATGAAAGATATACCAGTTGCTCATTACCCATATTTTCATAAGCTAACGTTATTAATTTGCAATGCGGGTTAAAGCTGGTTTCCTGTGAAAGCAAGATATCCTCAGGCCGAATGCCCACTTGTATTTTTTTATCAGTGTAATTTTTTAAAACCTCCGGTATATTCCTGCCAAGATCAATTTTACATTTTTCATTTTCATCAATAAAGTAATAGACACTATCATATCGTAAGATGCCTGACAAAAAATTCATAGAAGGTGAGCCAATAAATCCTGCGACAAACTTGTTTGCCGGTGAATTGTACAATTGTAAAGGTGTATCAAGCTGCATAAGCTTTCCTTTATCCAAAACCGCTATCCTTTGCCCTAAGGTCATAGCCTCAGTTTGGTCATGTGTTACATATATCATAGTGGCATTAATATCACGATGAAGCTTTTGTAATTCAATTCTCATCTGGCTTCGCAGCTTCGCATCAAGGTTACTTAAAGGCTCATCAAACAAAAAAACCTTTGGTCTCCGGATTATGGCTCTTCCTATTGCCACCCGCTGGCGCTGGCCGCCGGATAAAGTTTTTGGTTTTCGAAATAACTCATCTTCTATCTCAAGCATTTTGGCTGTTTGCATTACGCGATCTTTAATGTCGCTCTTCTTCAGATTTTTTAGCTTTAAGCCAAAGGCCATGTTATCATATACTGTCATGTGCGGATATAAGGCATAGTTTTGAAACACCATTGCTATATCCCTGTACCGCGGGCCAAGATCATTCATCCTTTTTCCATCAATTTCAAGAATGCCTTCGCTAATATCTTCGAGCCCTGCTATCATGCGAAGTAAAGTAGATTTTCCGCATCCTGAAGGACCAACAATTACCACAAACTCCTTATCTTTTACTGTAAAAGTAATATCACTAACTGCTTTCCTCCTGCCACGGTCTTTCTCAGCATTCTCATACACTTTCGAAATATTTTGTAAGGTAACTTCGGCCATAAGCTATTTATTGAAAGCATTCGAAAAGTAACTTTTCACCTGATGCAAGAATATATTCATCATTGTGCGAAGCAATGCCTGTAGTAAAAACCACGTCATTTATGTAAATTCTTTCACTTAAAAATTTCATTAATTCAGGGCTTGCTTCAAGTAAAGGAACATTGTCTTCGAGATGCAAAATTTTCAAAGGATCTTTTTTATCAAGAACAGCCCAGAAAGTTCGGTATATGCCCACTTCGTCATTATTTTCAACGCCATGGTATAGCATCAGCCAGCCGTAATCGGTGAGCATCGGAGGAGTTCCGCCGCCAATTTTTACATTTGATATTGAAGAACGTTTTGACCGCAGAAAGGCGCTGTCAGCGGGTTTCCAGTGCAGCAGGTCTGGTGAAGAAGCCATATGTATAGCCGCACCAGGATGATATAACGAATCAGGAGAAGTAGCGAAATAACATTCACCCAAAGGCCTTGTAAGTGCATAATAGGTATTATTGATCTTGCCTTCAAACAATAGCATGTCTTTGTTTTGATGATCAAGAACAATTCCAATACAGGTATAATTTAATCCATCACCTGAAACATATAGCATAGTTGAATGCCTTTCAGAACTTGTGCAACATGTTGTCATATAATACCTGCCATCAATAAACGAAATACGTGGATCTTCAATACCATATTCCTGACTGGTAAGTTGCGGCGAAATTATTTTATCGTAATGAATTTTTTTTACTGCAGAGCCATC
>CAXSEB010000009.1:1852-4687 GCA_964235805.1 uncultured Chitinophagaceae bacterium
ATTCTACCGGAAGCAGCCATGATAAAGAAGTTACCGCGACAACAGCAAACTTATATTCACTGATTTTGAACACTCTCGGATCTGAGACGTCTGTTTTTTCTAATGGCCATTCATCAATCGTATAACCAGTTTCTTTCCATCTTATGCACCGTGCGTACCTGTTATTTACTGCATTAGCTAAAGTTTCTGCAACACGAATCATGATAAGGAGGTTGCCATTTGGTAAGCGGCATAGTCCGGGGTTGAACGTTCCCAATGCAAAGGTTTTTTCTTTTAACCCATGCCTCAATGGCGAATAAGTGAGGTCAACGTCATCAGGTGTAAAAATCAATTTATCAAATGTGATATGCTGATGAGCCATTATGGTTTTTTGTATTTATTCAAAGCGGTTTTTATAGCCGGATTTTTTTCAACAATTTCCATAGCAAGCAATGCCTCAATAGTTGATTCTGCGCCTGAATTAATATTAACTCCTGAGGCAGAATTTATACCATCGTAACAACGGCCTGTAGTTATTGAATACATTTGTTTGCCAGCATCATTTGCTCCAAAGAACCATGCAGCAAGATGACCTGCTATGTCAGCATATTTTGATTGCCCCGTTAACCTGAACGCTTCTGCAGCTGCGAATACCATTGGCCTTACGCCGTAAGCAATCTGCTCAAAAATCTTTTCACTTACCAGGTGAGTGTTTGTTCCATCATTAGATATTACAAATGAAGATTTAAAGCCATTCTGTAAAAGCCATGGATAAAAATTGTCAACTTCTATCATAGCCTTAGCGGTGTATTGCTGATCGTTTAAAAAAGCTCCCGCTTTTATTAGCGCATAAGCCTGGTCGCAAGCATAGGCATGCCACGTGTTTTCCCAGCTAAGGAAAGCCCCGAACGGAAAATGAGTTGCATCGCCCTGTTGCATCAAAATAATTCCATCTGCAAGTTTCTTTACATAAGCCGTTATTATTGCGTCGTTACTAATCGTGCAATAGGGTATCAAGCCAAGAATAAGTGTTGCCGCCTGGTCAGTTCCGCTTCCAGCAGGAAGCCATTGAGGGATAGTGATGCCATTTACCACTTTTGTTGTTTGAGGCATGTTAACCACGTTAGACTTTATTTGTGTAATTAATTTTAATACTGCCTGATTAATTCTTGTTGATAAGGCGGCATTTTTATTTTTTATAACCGGCCCGGCTTCTGTAAGGGCATACAATGCCCGCCACGACCACCACTCAGCATCATTGATACTGGTTTGCCCGCTTGTGTTTATTTGATTGTTCGTTTGAAGAAAATTATAGAAGTAGCCATTTGAAGATTGCATTTGAAGAACAAACTCAATTAATTTATCCGTTTTATTTTGTATGGCAGTATCTGTATCAAATCTCTCGCTTCTCAAGTAAACAAGTATGGCTCTTGATACATCGTCAACGCAAGTATAACCTTCATCAGCATCTCCTACCAGATGATAATCCGGTGCCTCTGAATAAATGTAAATACCGGCAGCATTGCTTCCATTTGAATACGTAAGTGGCGTATACAGGTAATTAAGATGATTTAAATTCACCAGTGATGTATCCTGTTGTACAGGCGGATTGACACTCACTGATTGTTTTTTGCAGGTTACCGCCATGCAGCTTACAGCGCAAAGGCACAGTATAAATTGAATTTCTTTTTTCATAGTTAATTTAATTTCATTTCGTTAAGTAATTCATCGAGGTTAACTGTTGCAAAACCGGTTGCAGAATCCGATACAGCGTAAGGAATAACAAGCATATTTTCATGCCGCATAAATCCACATGTATACACCACATTTGGAACATAGCCGTCCCGTTCCGTTTCATCAGCAAGTATCAGAGGCCTGTCCAGCCTAGCGAGTACTATTGAGGGATTTTTTAAATCAAGGAGTATAGCGCTGATAACATAAGTTCTTAAAGCTCCGACACCATGAGTGAGCACCAACCAACCCTGTTCTGTTTTTAAAGGGGAGCCGCAATTTCCAAGCTGTACCAATTCCCATGCGTACAAAGGCTCCATGAGATGTTGGTATGTATCCCAATAATATAAATCCTCTGAATACATTATGTTTATCATTTCACCTCCCTGTCTCGATAGCATAGCAAACTTTCCATTTATTTTTTCAGGGAAAAGCGCCATGCCTTTATCAGCTATTGCAGGGCCATAAAGTGATCTTATTTTGAAGACATCAAAATCAGTTGTTTCAATCAATTGAGTTTTAATTTCTTTACCGTTATAAGCTGTGTAGGTGCCATAGTAGCAAGTACCATGATTGTGGTGAAACTTTACAAAGCGGACATCTTCCATTCCCATACATTCAACTGCAGCGTTTGGAAAGATGACTTTACTATTCTGTAATAAATGAGCTAATGATTCAAGATCGTAGTTAGAATCCATTATTTGTTCTAATTGCAGTGAAAAGAGTTTCATTGATTCAGGCAGGGATTCTTTTTCACTTAAAATATTGAAAGCTTCAGCCGCAGTAAAAGTTTCCGGGAAACCTTTCATAAACTCGTCTTGATACCAGCTAAAAATTTTCATTCGTTGATGTATAAACTCTTTACTGTATTGAGCATTATAATTTTTTTTAGGAAGTGTAAATTTCTCAGGAGCACCTGAGAGTTTAATATTCATAAGATTATCCACTATGCCTGTTTGAAATACAATTGACGAAATATGCCCTTCGCCGGTAGCCCTTAAACTCATAATAAATTTTTGTTCACCAGTATTTATATCACTTTGATCAGGATGCGGTACAATAGAGGGATTAAATAGTGCTGCTGCCTGTATTGAATATTCTTTTGTAAAAAATGCACCAAGTAAT
>CAXSEB010000009.1:4697-6832 GCA_964235805.1 uncultured Chitinophagaceae bacterium
AAAAGCTCATTTTTGTGTTTGTCAGATATCTTTTTAAAATGATTTAAAAAAATCTCTTCAATGTTCTGATGACGACTACCAAAATCTGTCATGATATTTTTAACGCATGAATCAACTTCATCATCACTCATTAAATTAACACGAGTTATAACATTACTTACCCTGTTGTCTCCTGGCAAAGACAAAAAGTTTGCAATAACTGCCTTAGGTGAAGCATATAATTTTAAATCATTTTTTGTTATTGTCATCCTTTTGTAAATGCTGATTTAATTAATCAATCCTTCAACCCTGTTGAAGCCATACTCTGTATAAAATGCCTTTGAAAAAATAAAAATGCTATCATAACCGGCAACGCTAAAGTTACGGCTGCTGCTATTTTTACGCCGAGCTGGCTATCTGCTCTGCCGCCAACAGCAAAAAGTGTAACCAATTGCGGCATCGTCATTAGTTGCTCATTTCTTATAACTATCAATGGCCACAACACTTCGTTCCATGAACCAATAAATGACAAAATTGCCACAGTAACCAAAGTAGGTTTTATATTAGGCCACAAAATTCTAAAAATAATTCCCAACTCTGTACAGCCATCAAGTCTTGCAGCATCAATTAAAGCCTGAGGTAAACCCTGGAATGCCTGCCTGAACATTAATATGGCAAAAGCGCTAACTGCAAATGGAATAATTAATGCAAAAAAGGTGTCTACTAATTTTAAATTTATCATGGTGATATAATTTGGAATTAGCGTTACCTGAAACGGAAGTGACATTGTAAAAACAATGATGTAGAAAATAAGCTGTCTTCCTTTAAACTGCATTTTTGCCAAAGCATACCCGACTGTTGAACCGGTTATCATTACCAACGAAGTTGTGAGCACAGCAACCAGTAAGCTATTTAACAATGAACGCGTTATTGGTATCTTTTCAACCATAGTTTTAAAATTCACAAGGTTAGGATGGGCCGGCCAGACAGTCATCTTACCAATTTCAGTCATTGGTGCAAGTGATGCTCCTATCATCCAGATGAACGGATAAATAAAAGTTAGTGCCGCCATTGTTAAAGCGACATACATTAATACTTTTTTAAAAGAAATGCTTGCTCCCATTAAGAATATCATTTGATAAAATCACTTCCAAACCCTGTTTCTTATATCTCTTTTTCTATAAATTTCTTTTGAAGTATTACAAAAGTCATTATCATCATCGCATAAAAAAAACCAAGCGTTGCTGAATAGCCCATGTTATAATATTGAAAGGCTTGTTTATAAATATATAACACCGCTGAAAGAGTTGTATTCAACGGACCTCCGCCAGTCATTATATAAGGCTCAATAAAAAGAGAGAAACCTCCTATTGTTGATAAAATAACTACCATAAAAACTGTAGGATTTATCATTGGCAAAGTGATATGATAAAACTGTTGCCACTTGTTTGCACCTTCCATCTTTGCAGCCTCGTAATACTGCGGTGGCACTGTTTGTAACCCGACAAGAAAAAGAATCACATACAGACCCACATTCTTCCATGTGGCCATTACTGCAATGGAATAAATTGCAATACCGGGATCTACGAGCCAGCCAATTCTATGGAACCCAAATGATAGAAGCATTCTATTTATCAGGCCAAAATCAAGCCCCAGCAATTGTTGCCATAATATAGAACGAAGCTCTAAAAAAAGAAAGAGCCTTTATTTTATTATTAAGTAAATAAGCCAGAAATAAAGAAACAACTAACTGCAAAGGAATATGCAACAATAAGAACCTAAGGGTATTGCCAATTGCCTTCCAGAATAAACGGTCATGAAAAAGCCTCGAGTAATTAGCAGCTCCTATAAACTTCATTGGAGCTATTATATTCCATTTATGAAAGGTGAGAAAGAGACAGAAAAACACAGGAAATAAAACAAAAATAACTACAAAAACAAGGTAGGGAGAAACCAGTAAGTAGGGCAACAAATTTTTCCTTTGGAAACGGGTTGCTTTACGGTTGGCGTGTTGTAATGTTAGGCTCATAGACAATCAGCAGTAAAATGTTTTGCAATTTGTGTGGCATGTTCTGCCATTCTTGTTGATGCTATGGCATTGCCGGCGTCTATTACTCTTTTGTGTGTCCTGTTTAAGATCCAGTTCAATTGATCTG
>CAXSEB010000009.1:6842-18138 GCA_964235805.1 uncultured Chitinophagaceae bacterium
AGTATATGTTGGTAGCGGTTTTGTTTTGTTGTTGTATTTCCGTATTCAATTGTTACGTACTCATCATAAGTTATATTTTTAAACCTTCCTCTACTATTTTTATTCACGAAAGAATTTTTATTAGTGATTGTATAATTTTCTAATATCTTAAAAACCCGTGATAATTCTCTATCACGAAAAAGCCCGTGCAATTTCATTTTTACCGGAACCCATTCATATAAGGTGATATCGCCTTTTTCAAACTGTAACCTTAATTCCTGTCTGTCTAAGATTTTCGGCTGATCAAATCCATGATAAAAACTCACTATGCCACCGTTATATAAAACGGTTGCCTGCACACGGTCGATCAATTTTTTTTCTATGCCGGGCCGCTGCAATTGAGTTGCATTAATTACTTTTCCTTCACCAAGCCATCCTGAAAACATGTCAAAAAAATGAACTCCATGTTCTATGAATATTCCACCGCTTTTGTTTTCTTCCCAAAACCAATGATTTTCATCAAGGATTTCATCATTTGCATAATTCTCGAAATAGCCGTGAAGAAAATTACCGAGAAGATTTTCATCTATTATTTTCTTTACAATAATATACAGCGGGTTGTATCGTTGCATAAGATTAACCACATACAATAATTGGAACGAGTTTGCTATAGATTGCAACTCTTCTGCTTCACTTGATTTCAGTGCTGCCGGCTTTTCGCAGATCACATGTTTGCCTGCCTGCAATGCTCTTTTTGAATGCTCATAATGCAAAAACGGAGGTGTGGCTATATAAACAATCTCTATACTTTTTTCGTCTAAAAATGCTTCATAATTATTATATGCTTTGGCATTTAAGTGATCAGCCATTTGTATTGCAGCATATTCATTAATATCTGCTACCGCAATAATTTTTATCCCATCCATTGAAAGGAATGCCTTAGCAGCAAAAGCCGCAAAGCTGCCAGCGCCAACAATTCCAATGTTTAGTGATCTCAAACCAGCGCTTTTGGAAGCAAAGGAAAGTGAAGACGATTTATAATCTGGCTTAATCATTTTTCTTTACCTAATAAAACATTTACTGCAGTTTCTGCATCCTGTATAGCCCTTTCCGGAGTTTTCTTTCCATACACTACACAGG
The DNA here is from genome assembly GCA_964235805.1 of uncultured Chitinophagaceae bacterium. Lineage (GTDB taxonomy): Bacteria > Bacteroidota > Bacteroidia > Chitinophagales > Chitinophagaceae > Ginsengibacter. Next base: position 7,962 of record CAXSEB010000009.1, read on the forward strand.
CTTCATATTCCTGTGAAATTATATCCAACACTTCTACGATCACTTCAGAATTATCGTCACCTTTTACATAAGGAAGTTGTTTTAAAAAAGGAAGTAGTTTTGGATTAGCCTGAATATATTCCTGGTAATTAATATCAGCTAATAGATTTTTGCGTCGCGGGAATTGTCCTGTTAGTTTTAATAATTGAAGGTCGCCGTCTTTATTAATTATGGTTTTAATAAAATTCCATGCTTTTTGAGGAGCAGTGCAGGTATTAAAGATTACGATGTTTTTTGGATCTGCATATGTATATACAGGCCCGGAGTGATCATCAGGAACTATTTCTTCGAAATAATCATATTGAAAGCCAAGATTTTTTATGTTGTTTAGATAAGATATTTCCCATGGTCCTGTCCACTTTGTTGTAATTGCCTGCGATACAAAAATATCTTCAGAAGCTGTTGCTGATTCTCTGGAAAAATAATCATCCTTGTATAAGCTTTGAAGAAAGCGAAAAACACCTATTGCATATTTATTATTAAAAACGGCTTTGTTATTGTAAATCAAATGTGCGCCTCCGGAGGCAGCGAGGTATAACGGATAAAAGTTAAAGCGCATTTCATACCATATAGGTTTTACTGCTGTATAACCAAAACGTTTTCTTACAATATTATTTTGGTTATTTCGCTTCATTGTTTCGGCGGCTTGCCTGTACGCAGTGTAGGTTGTTGGTAATGCTGATATTCCGTTTGCTGAAAAAGCACTTTTGTTATAAATGGTCATAATAGGATTTACTTTCCACGGCACCTGGTAGATATGTCCGTCTGAGGACGTGATCTCCTTTACAACTGCGCTGTCGCATCTTTCATAAATAAATTGCAGAAAGCCTTGCAAAGTATCCAATGGAATTAATACATGTGCTTTTGCATACATCTCTACATTACCTTGCCACATGTTGGCATAAATATCCGGTGTTGTTTTTCCTACAACCGCAGCGAGAATAACCTCTTCACTGGATTGCCCTTCCGGGATAGGCTGCATATGCACCTTATCAGAAGTATAGTTATTCCATGCACTGGTGAATGCTGTACATAACTTAATTTCCTGGTTATTGTTTGAACACCAAAAAACTAATTCTTTGTTTCTTACTGCAGTGTTTCTGCACGAGGAACATAAGAAAATCAGAATCCCAAAAAAACAAACTTGTTTAAAATGGACCATCATAAATTAATCAGAATAGCGATAATTAATCTCAACTTTGATTTCAACTGACGTAATAAACTATATAAAAAACCCCAGCAGGTTTCACAATCCTGCAGGGGTTCCTTATTTTAATTACTACTCTGGTATCATTGTGTTTTCTGATTATCGTAAATTGATTTAACCTGCGGTCCGTTTAACGCTGTATTATAAAATAATACGTCATCCATATCTCCTGTAAAAAATCCGCCGTAGTTTACAAAGAAGTTTCCTGTACCATCATCTACAGTTACATATTTATTAGTTGGTAAATCCTGTCCAATAACCAAATCAATTGGATTTCCCTGCGTAAGAGCATTTCCAGGAACGGGGTTTGGTGTAGACGCATCCCATGTTTTTGCTAAACCACCATCAATGTAGAAGCTCATGGTGTCAGACTTGAAAGTAACTACAACGTTGTGCCATTCGTTTTCTGCTACCGCTGTTCCCGCATCATCACGATCATAAATGGTAGTATCGCCAGCCGGCCTGATAACACTTACAGTATAAAATGGCAGATGACCACCTTGCAGTTGGAATTTATAACCATGCCAGCGATTCATAGCAAGAAATGTATAAGTGTCTGTGTTAATTGTTCTACCAGCTGACTCCCACTTTTCCCAAAGGCTTATTGACATTTGTGGTGGATTTAATGACGTTTTATAAGGAACATCAATATTTGCGCCTTTATCAAAATGGTAGGCCATATTAGCCCGACCAAAACGATCCGCAGTAGGAGTAGGCATTCCAGCTCCAAAATATGGATGGCCTGCGGTTAAAACTCCATTATTGCCATTACCTGAAGAATCATTTGCATTTCCATTCATCTTCCAGTAGCCAATGAGATTGGCTGCAGCAATTTCACTTATTCTGTGAGTTTGATAAGTTGCAGCCGCAGCTATCAATTGTGCATTTGCATTTGTAACTGCTGATTGTGTTGCGTTTGCATCTGCTAAGACTGCATTGGCAGCATCCAACACCGTTTTGAATGGTGCTTTTGAGCCAACTTCATATTGAGTTGGTTTTGTACCTTCTACAGTGCCGTCATACAAAGTTTGTGCTGCTGTTACCGAAGCTTTTAAAGCAGATTTGTCTACAGGGGGAGGGGGTGGCGTACTATCCTTTTTACTACAAGCAACAAAGAAGATTGAGATAAGAAAAGTTAAGACCAGAGCGATCTTCATAGTGTTAAATCGTTTAATTGATGGTGTCATGATAATTGTAAATTTTAGTGTTTAAAAAAATGTGTGTTTATTTAGTGTATTAATGTAAAGCTTTATTTCTATCTCTTTCAATTTGAGGTATTGGGAAGTGTTTATTTAAGTCGTAATTAAATTTTGGCCTATCGTTCAACGCCTGGGTTGCATAGTCTTTACCCCATCTGATGATATCAAAGTACCTATGAAATTCAAAGCCAAGTTCAACACGCCTTTCATGTTGTATTGCTTTACGAACACTGACCTGGTCAGTTGATGTTATATCCGGTAGCATGCCAGTTGGTATGTTTGGATAACCAACCTGTAAAGAATCATACAAGTAACTTTCTCTCGCCCTTTTTCTGACGCGGTTAAGTGGTGCCAAAGCGTCAACGATATGTCCAGACTCATTTAAAGCTTCTGCGTACAAGAGCAAGACATCAGCGAACCTTAACGCTATATAATTTAAATTTCCATCACTTTTATTAGGTACTTCTGAAAGCGGCTGCTGATGCTTCCTTGTGAGCTAACCAGTGCTTGGTGACCAGGCTTTATCAAATAATTTGTTTTTGAACCAAGGCATTGAATCCCTACCAACTGTGTAATCTAATCGGGGATCAACAATGTGTTCACTTGTCTTTTCGAATTCATCAACAAAGTTTTGTGTAGGTGCATCAAAGAAATAGCCGTTTTCCACTTGCGGTGCGAAATATTGATTTAATTCATTTCCAAGCTTTGGATCCTGCCCAGTTAAATGTTGTATTTCAAAAACAGATTCTTTATTATTCTTAAACTTCTGATTAAAATTCTGGCTATACACTGGCATTAAGTCATACACATTGCTGTTTACAATTTGAGCTGCTGTGGTTGCAGCCTTGTCCCATTTACCTTCAAATACATATACTTTTACTAATAAACCAATGGCAGCGCCGGATGTAGCTCTGCCTAAGTCTGCACCGCTATAATTTACGGGAAGGTTAGTGGCAGCGTCGGTAAGACCAGGTTCAATGACCGTCTCATAAATTTGCTGTTCGGGAGATTGAGCTATTTGTAGCTGATCAGGAGCAAGTGGCTCTAATATAATTGGCACATCTCCGAAAATATTAATGAGTTTAAAGTAATAGTAAGAGCGTAAAAATTTAGCTTCTGCAAGAATTCTTGCCTGTAAAGTAACATCCATTTGTATTGGCGGCACTTTACTTAATACGAGATTACAACGTGTGATCCCGTCATACAAAAGTGCCCACATACTAGCCAGGTTTCCATTAGTAGAATTGATGTTGAACTGGTCTATAAATTCTATATCTGCCTGGTCGCCGGGGTTTCCTCCTTTTACGGCATCATCAGATGCTACGTCTCCAAAAACCCACATCTTGTTATTGTTAGACGTGGTAAAAGCAAGAGGCACATAGGCTGCATTAATTGCAGATATTGCCTGTGCCTGTGTTTTATAAAAATCGCTTTCCGGGTATTGGCCCACCGGGTCCTTTGTAATGAATTTTTTGCATCCTGCTATGCTATAAAACAATACCAAGACTAATAAGGTATTGACAATATTTTTTCTCATACGCAAATCAATTTTGACTTAAAAGTAATTACATGAATATGTGTGTAAACCTTCATCAATTGAATTACACCTATTTTTAAAAATTTAAGTTTAAACCTAAAATATAACTCCTTGCACTTGGATAAGTTCCCCAATCAATGCCGGCCGCAACATCCCCACCATACGTTTCACTTCTTACATTGTCACTCACGTGCATTTCTGGATCAAGGCCTGTGTACTTTGTCCATGTCCATAAATTTTGACCCGTTATATATATTCTTATATTTTTTATGCCAATCCTTTTGACTACATTCGGAGAAATACTATATCCCAATTGAACATTCTTTAAACGGACATAGGAACCATCTTCGAGAAAACGGGTTGATGGATATTTATTGTTGGAAGCGCCATTGAATGAAACTCTTGGCATAGTGTTACTTGTTCCCTCGCCATGCCAGCGTTGATCATACACACGTTGCGTTACATTAAAGGCACGATAAAAACCTTCAATATCCATATTCACTTGTGAATAGATTTTATTTCCATATTGTCCCTGGAAGAAGAGAGATAAATCAAAATTCCTGTATTCAAGATTGGCAGTTGCCCCGAATATGTACTTGGGAATGGCACTTCCAACAAAACTCCTATCGTATTCGTTGATAAATCCATCGGGTTTTCCTCCTGGGCCTGATAAGTCTTTAAATCTTACATCTCCGGGTTGTATGTTATTACCCTGGTAAGCGTTTGATATTATATCTGCTGTGCTCTGGAAAATGCCTGATTGTTGCAGGAGATAGAAAGACCCTATAGGGTATCCTACTGTAGTTAAAGTTGCATTGTAGTTGTTATCAATTCTGCCTCCCGCTATAGGCTGGCCACTACTTAAAGAAAGAACTTTATTAGAAAGAGTTGAAAAATTTAATCCGATATCATACTTAAACAAGTGGTCATTATTTTTATAATTAAGTTCCACTTCAAGTCCCTTATTTTGCACTTTACCGGCATTAAGATAAGGAGGTTTTGCACTACCTCCTATTAAAGGAGATGGAATAGGAATAAGCATGTCTGAAGTAGTTTTCACAAAATAATCCACTGTAAGGTTTAATCTATCTTTCCATATACCTAAATCAATACCTGCATCCGCCTGTGTAGAAGATTCCCACTTAACTTTTGGATTCCCAAGAGTCGCAATTGTTGACCCTGGATTACTTACGGGCGTTTGCCCAAAAGGATAATTATAAAGATTTCCAATAATTGATACAAATCCATAATTAGGTATTTCCTGGTTACCAAGTTGCCCGTAACTTGCTCTCAGCTTCAACTTTGATACAGCCTTTAAATGATCTTCTACCCATTTCTCATTATGTGCATTCCAGCCAACTGAACCCGAGAAGAATGTACCATATTTATTATCAGGGCCAAAGCGTGAAGAACCATCCCGGCGCACATTTGCCGATAAAAGGTAAAGGTTGCGGTAAGAGTAATTTGCATTTCCAAAAAGAGAAAAAAGCGCCGATTCATTTTTGCCTTCAAAAGCATTGGTAGAGCCTATTAAACCACTTCCATTACCAATGTACCGGAAGTTTGCACTTTGATTAGCAAAATTTCTGTCAGTGCCTCCATGTGAATTATTTTTGTTGCTAATGGCCTCTGTTCCTGCAAGCACTGATATCTTATGGATGGAGTTAATAATCTTATTGTAATTAAAAGTATTATTCCAAACAATATTAATGTTCGTTGAAGAGCTAACCGTTAACCTGCTTGGATTATTAATGCGAAGGTTGGTTCCATAATTTTCATCAAAGCGTTTATCATCTGATATAATTGCATCCAAACCTATGTCGGATTTAAATTTTAAATTTTTGAAAATTTTGTATTCCGCATATAAATTCGAAAATACCCTGTATTGGGTTTCTTTATTATCTGTTTTGTTCGCTAACGCGACAGGGTTATAGCCATCTCCAAAAAAAGCGGGATATGCAGGAAGATCAGAATAAACACTACCACTATCATAAACAGGTATTGCAGGTGTACGAAACAAAGCATAGCGCACAACACTTCCACCATTACCTCCATAACCATCACCAGAACCACCTATACTATTTTTTTTTGAATAAGAAATGTTGATATTATTTGCTATACTTAACCGGTCAGTAAGATCAATGTTTAGTTTTGATAACAATGAATAGCGTTCATACCATGAGTTGAGAATGATACCATCTTGTTTAAAATAATTTCCTGAAATATAATAAAGCGTTTTTTCGTTTCCACCTCTTACAGAAAGCTGGTGACTTTGTATTTGTCCTCTTTGAAAAATTCCCTTTAACCAATCAGTATTTGATGTTGCTAGACCGCCGGGAATTTTTGGCCTGATTAAAGCAGCATTAGTAACGCCGGCATTATCATTATCAGCGGCTTCGTTATATAACTGTATATATTCAGATGTATTCGCCATTTTAGGAAGAGAGCCATGTGATTGAAAACCACCATATCCTGAATAATTAAACTGGGCGTTGCCTCTTTTACCGCTTTTAGTTGTGATAAGTACAACCCCATTTGCCGCCCGTGAACCATATATGGCTGCTGACGAGGCATCTTTTAAAACAACTATAGATTCAATATCATTAGCAGAAAGAAAATTAATACCGTCCTTGGTTGGCACACCATCCACGATAAACAGCGGGTTGTTATCATTTATAGTACCTACGCCTCTTATTCTTACTACCACACCATCGCCGGGCTGTCCTGTGTTTTGAGTTATCCTTACACCGGGTACTTTGCCTTCTAATGCCTGGTCCACACTAAGCACTGGCAATTTGGCTATGCCTCCAACATTAACAACGGATACAGACCCGGAAAGATCAGCACGCCTTTGAGGCTGGTAGCCAACTACAACCACTTCGCTTAAATCTTTATTCACTATGTCGAGGCTTACCGTTAATTCTGTTTTTCCTCGTACACTAATTTCCTTTTGTTTATACCCAACTATTGTAAACACTAATATTGCATCATCAGGAGCATCTATTGAAAAATTTCCATTGTCATCTGTTTGTACAGCAACGTTTTTTCCCCTTACAGCTATAGTCACATTCCGTAAAGGCACACCTTCAGCATCACGAACTGTTCCTTTTATAATTGAATTGATTTTTACTATTTCTTTGATTTGTAATTGGGCGTTTTTCTCTTTTATTTTAACAAGAATCAGATTAGCCTTTTTAGTAAACTGGAGATCTGTTTGCCGAGAAACCGTGTTCAACACATTTTGTAAAAGTTGTTCGCCTGTGGTTAGCTTAACTTGCTTTGACAGATTAACATCACTTTCATCATAAGCAAATGAAAAAAAGGTTTGCTTTTCTATCAACTCAAATAACTCCTTAAGCTTTGCAGTGCTCACATTTACGTTTACATAGATATTGTCAAACACTACCGGCGGTTTAGCCTTTGCATTGGCAGCACTTATAAAAATTACAAGTGCGAAAAAAATAGATTTATAAAATGTACGCATAGCAATCAAATTATGGTTCGATCTTTATTTAATATATATGATATTACCACTTACTTCAGCAGACAAACCTTTTACAAGGCATATGCTTTCAATTACATCTTTTGCTGTTGTATTCTTAAAGTTACCCGTAAATCGCCAAAGCCTGTTACTACTTTTGTTTACAACAGTAACTCCAAACACGGTTTTTATCCTTCCGGCTACTTCTTCAAAATTATTTTGATGAAACTGAATATCAGCAAAAGCATTAAGCGGGGAAATAGATGTTTTGTAAAACGCCTGATCATGTTTTACATAAATCGCTTTTTCATCAGGGTGCAAAAGCATTGATCTTTCATATGAATTATCATTGATCTTAACTTTCAATTTTCCCTGTAATAATTCAACAATACTTGAGTCACCTGACTTTTTAAAGTTGAATACTGTACCAAGCACTGTTGCAACAAGATTTTCTGAAAAGACTTTAAAAGGAGCATGTTCATTGCGCATTACATGAAACTGCGCCTCTCCTGAAAGATAAACATTACGCTCATTCTGCTGAAAGCTTAACGCATATTTTAAAGTACTGTGCGGAGCAAGTGACACAAGAGTACCATCACTTAAAGTAATAACCGCAGGTGTGCTTTTATTATTTGTGGTTTCCGTTAAATGATTAGGGCTTACTGGAGAAGAGTGTATGAAGATATAGCCGCTCCAGATAATGGCTATCAATGCTGGTAAAATAAATAGAAGTATCCGTTTTATTTTTCCTAGTGGCTGTGAAATCTTGCTCCAGCTAAAAAGAAGAGGCCTAGTGCCGGGCTGGCTTACATTGATTGACTCTTTCAATTTTTGTAATTCAACTTTATATTCATTATCAGAAATGGACAATGTTAAACTTTCAGCAAGCTCCCTGGCCTGGTACACGACTTCATTTTTGTCCGGATGATTGCTAAGCCATTCTTTCCAGCTTAATTCATCTTTTGTGCTTAGTTGAAAGTGAAAGTTTAGGAAAGATTCGTCAGTCAGGAAATCCTCAGCTTCATAATCTTCACGTTGTTTGATATTCATAATGCAACCGTTCCGGTAATTGTAGAGAAGCCTTATTATAAGGCTTGTAACATTATAGTGGAGGCGGAAAGCAATTTTTACCGGGTAATTCTTAAGTTTATTTTTTTGAACGGAAGTAAAAGTGGAAACCAGCTATACCAGTAGCCCCACGTTTTCTCTTAAATGGCGCAGCGCTTCGTAAATTGTATTGTAGACAGTACGGATAGTTAAGGAACTTTTTTCAGCTATTTCTTCATAGCTTAGATTATCATAAAATTTTAGCCTGAGCAATTCCAATTGCTTTTTACTAAGATTGTTTAAAGCTGTTGCAAGCTTTCGTTTTCTTTTCTCAGTAGATTGAAAGGCAATAAGCAAATCTTCATATGAGCATTCTTCAATATCAGTTATTGCACTATTCTCACCCAACTTTTCCCGGTTGCGTATTGTAATTGTCCGGCTTATTTTTCGGCGAAGCCATGTAAACAAATATGCTTTAACATCGGCCACATTATTATTTAAAGTTAACCTCGTGTTCCATAATTCTAAATACATTTCCTGAATACAGTCTTTGCTTAGTTCTTTATCTCTTGTTAAACTAAAACCATATTGAAACAGGGAAGTATAATATTCTTTATAAATACTGAAAAAAGCAGTTTTATCACCTTCAAGCATGCGTTTCCAGTAACTAATTTCACTTGCAAGCATCGTTACCTTTTCTTTTTATACCACAATTGATGTGATACAATGATGACACACAAGTTAAGTAAAACTATGGAAGTTCGGCAAAAAGGATTTGCGGTTAATAACCCAGGTATCAATGAAAGGAAGGAATTCAATAAAGAGGTACATCATATAGCCATTGGCCAAAAGTTCTGTTGCCATCCACCCCTTTAAAAACGGTTTTATATATTGGTCGAAAGTTGTCAATGTCTGGGTATATGTAATTCTAGTGAAGCATATAAGTTGCTTTCACTTTGTTTTCTGAGTAGAGTCTGGCTTGGTTATTAAAATTCGATTTGAAATTAAAAAAGTGTTTAATTGAAATTTATGTTTACAACACCAACTTAAAAGAAGCTGTATTCCTTTCATGGACAGTGAATGATATGTCTTCTTTGAAGGATATGTTTTCTTGATATTTATCTTGCAACTCTTTTTTCTTCATTATTAAAATCGATGATTTCATCCTGAATAAATCTTTTATCTCTTTCCCCGGATGGCGTTAGAGATAACATGTTATTTAGAATATTTTGTGTTGTATTGCAATTCAACATCAAATTGGGAGAGTATCTTTTCATTCTTTGCTCTTGACCCTTCTTCCACTTCAGAAATTTTTAATGTAACCCCAGCTTTTTACCGAAAATCCAGAATAACAGAATTTTATTTACCCGCATATTTCTTAAGGATGTCCTCAATTCGTTCATCCGGCATCAGGTCGGTCACATCAATATGTTTAATTTTTTTATAGTCTTGATGAGTAGTATTGATTACATAATTAAAAGCATCTGGCAATACGGCTGATGGTATTTTTAATATGGGAGTTTTTGCCTCCTGATACCATTTATTTCCTAAAGGTTGGCATTTTGAAAAATCTTTAAAATCTCTCCACCCATCTTTTAAATCAGGTGTACTGATTGAAATTATTTTTAGACCATCTGGTAGTTCAATAATCATGATCTTAAAATCAT
>CAXSEB010000010.1:0-6700 GCA_964235805.1 uncultured Chitinophagaceae bacterium
CAAAAAGAAATGATCCTAAATAATCACCTGCATACCTGAATATATTTTGATATATCCACCTGAATAAGTTAGAATTCGGTGACATTGGAATCATAAAAAGAACAGTAACCAGCAGTTCTGACAGGAAGGAAATAAATAACGGGTTCTTAACAAAAAACTGGAAAAATTTTGTCCATTCTGTTTTTTTAGCGAACTGGGTAATGTAAGTAAGTGCAGCAATTATAATGCAATCTAGGCCGATGGTTAATACCACAAAACTGCTTGTCCATAATTTTTTATTTACAGGAAACAAAAGATTCCATGCATAAGCACAAAATAACAAGCCACAGCCTGCAAGTAAAAGCCTGGTAAGTCCTTCATAAGTCTCTCCCTTTTTTTGTATCCATTTTCCAACAACGTAACCACCTACCACATTGCTTATTGCAGGTAATGTGCTCAGCCAGCCCTCAGGATCAAAAGCTACGCCTTCCCCATGATACATATGGCTTTCTCCCATCAGCCATTTATCTAATTTAATTCCTGCATTTCCTTCTAAACTTAACGGATCGGTGGCGTCACCAAATGAGTACATTATGATCCAGTATAAAAAAAGAAGCGCAATACAAATAATAACAGATGCTCTTTCTTTAAAGTAGTATAACATCAGAGCGGCAATACCATAACATAAAGCTATCCGTTGCAATACACCCATTATCCTGGTATCGCTTATATGAGCAGCAACAATGTGATGATCTTTATCAAGGCCAAAAAACGGGAACCAATACATCAGGTAGCCAAGCAAAAAAATAATTGCCGTACGTTTTAATATCTTCCATAAAACCTTTGACTGTTCCATGTTTCCCCATTTTTCCATTACAAAGCTTTTGGCATTACCAACAGCAAAAAGAAAAGAAGGAAAAACCAAATCTGTTGGTGTAAAGCCATGCCATTGTGCATGTTGTAATGGGGAAAAAGTTGTTGGTCCATTTCCCGGGGTGTTCACAATGATCATGAAACAAACCGTTATTCCTCTGAATATATCAAGGGAAAGATTTCTGGGCGATGGCGTAGTTTGAAGAGATGCAGACATTAGTAAAAGTTATTTTATTATGCAGATTTTTTCTGACAATTATGGAAGTAATTACTTAATAGCTTTTATAAAAAAGAAGCAGATTAGCTAAACAAACTTCGGCTTTTATATCTTTATAAAGATATAACATGATGAATATGGATGAGACATTTGATTTTAGTAAAAATTATTTTCTTGAAAACGAGGTTGCACTGCTGCGGCCGTTGGAGCAGGATGATTTTACACACTTGCTGCCTTTCGCTTTAGAGCAGCCTGAATTGTGGAAATTTTCTTTGATAAGTGCCGCAGGAGAGGAAGGCTTAAAAGATTATATAAAACAGGCAACCGAAGCAAGAAGCGAAGCGAAGGAATACCCGTTTATTGTATTTGATAAACGTGAAATTAAATATGCAGGAAGTACAAGATTTTATGACATTCAGGTAGCATATAAAACATTGCAGTTAGGGTATACATGGTATGGTAAAGAGTTCCAGCGAACCGGCTTAAATAAACATTGCAAATTTCTTTTATTATCATTCGCTTTTGAGCAGGCCGGCATGGAAAGAGTAGAGTTTAGAGCTGATAACAACAATGAAAGAAGCATAGCCGCAATGAAATCTTTAGGCTGTAAAGTTGATGGTATACTGAGAAGTAATATGCCAACCAGGGAAAGCAGAAGAAGAGACAGTATCGTTTTAAGTATACTAAAACACGAATGGTTCAGTGATGTAAAAACCAAATTGAAACAAAAGCTGGTTTAAAATCGGGAAATGTATTCAAACGCAGCATATTAAGCTCCTGATAACGGTGTTACTTTTGTACGTTTTCCTTGATCTCCTCGTGCTTTTTATCCGCATCTTGTATACTTTGATTTTCGTGTTCAACCTCAATAGTTTTTGCAACAACCGCATATTCGTTAGGGTGAATATGTCCGCCATATTTCATGGAATATGCCTTTGTAAATTCTGCCCCAAAATATAAAATAATAGAAGAATAGTATATCCAAACTAACAAAACTACCAGCGAGCCGGCTGTGCCAAAAGTACTGCCCACATTGCTTTTGCTTATATAAAAAGAGATGCCGAATTTACCTAACATAAATAAAAGTGCTGTAGCAATGGCCCCTGCCATTACATCTTTCCACTTTACTTTTGCATCTGGCAAAACTTTAAAAATTACCGCAAATAATGCAGCCACCACCACTAAGGTAATTACAAGGTTCAAAATATAAAAAAGCACAATAGTAACCTCAGGAAAAACGTGTTTAAGGCGATTGCTTAATCCTTCCACCAACGCTGTAACGCCCAAAGAAACCAGTAACAGAAACCCAAGAGAACCTATAACTCCAAACGATAGCAACCTGTTTTTTACAAGTTTGAACCATCCTGCTTTCGGTTTTATTTTTAAATTCCAGATGCTGTTGATTGAATCCTGTATCTCGGCAAAAATGGTTGTTGCGCCAATAAGTAACGTGATTATCCCAATCACTGCTGCTACTTTTCCCTTTCCCCCGATGGCAGCGTTTTTAATTATTTCCTGTAAATGTTTAGCCGCATCTGCACCAACAAAGCCTTGTATCTGCCCATATATTGTGCCTTCTACGGCCTCTCTGCCAAAAAAGATACTGCACAGAGAAACTATTACAATTAATAAAGGCCCCAATGAAAAAACGGTATAATATGCAAGCGAAGCACTTAGCTTGGTAAGCTTATCTTCCGAAAAACCTTTAAAAGATTCTTTTAAAACTTGCCAAAGCCCTTTAAAGCTTAATTTCTCCATTATATATATTTTTTTTTGCTACTACAAATAAGCAGCCAAGTAACATCAAAACTAATTTTATGGTCAATAGTTTTATAGTCGTAACTGCAAATTCAATTTAACTTAGCTTAATAATTAATAAGAACACAAAGTGAGTATGATCCGCAAACTAAGTCATGTCTTAATTTTAGTATTATTAGCTGCTTGCGCAAATAAAAAGCATGATAATTTCAATGTAAAAATTGAAACGCAATATGGCGATATTATAGTGGAGCTTTATCCGGAAAAAGCTCCAAAAAGTGTAGCAGCTTTTTTGTCTTACGTAGATGCAGGGTTGTATAAAAACAGTTCTTTCTATAGAGTTTTAAAAGAAGAGAATCAGCCATCGTCAGCATTTAAATCGCAATTGATACAGGGCGGAATCTGGCAATCAAATAATAAAAAGGCAGTTACCTTAAAAGGCATTCCCCACGAAACTACTCAGCAATCAGGCATACTACATACTAATGGAACGATTTCTCTTGCCCGAACTGCACCCGGAACGGCTTCATCAGAATTTTTTATTTGTGTAGGCGATCAGCCAACTTATGATTATGGTAATAATGCCAACCCGGATAAATTAGGCTACGCAGCTTTTGGAAGAGTTATAAAAGGAATGGATGTTGTACAAAAGATCCATTCTCAGCCAGAAGATGGTGAAAATTTTAATCCGCCTGTTTTAATAGCTGATATAAAAAGAAGTAGGTAATTGTTGTTTAGCTTATTGCTCATTTGTAAACAAACGATTAAGTTTTAGTTTGCTCACAGGTGCGACAATAAGCGGGAACTTTTCAACGGTAACATTACTTTGTTCCAGGCCAAAGCCTCTTTCCTCTGTAAGACTTTTATCTTTTATCCAAAAATGTAATTTCATAATAAGCCTTTCAAGAAAAGGCAATTCATTATCCTGCGATAAAAACTTCTCCATTACAATAAATTGAAAGTCTCCAACAACGTTGTTACGTTGTAAGCTTTCGTAGCGGCTTACCACGTTCACTTCTTTATTGCTTACCATATCTTCTACCACCTTTTTAAACATAAGGTTAATGCGGGGCTCCATTCTAAAGCCCATTCTAAACTCAATGCGTATAACTTCGTTTGGTATAATGGTTTCAACAGAGTAATCCGAAGTATAAGGATCATCCAAAGTATCAACATGCACAAACCAATAAATATCTGCACGTTTTGGTTTTCGGTTTAATATAGAATAGATGATCTTATGTTCAATCTCTTTTGGATTATTGGCACTTGTAAGATAAATGAGATGCGTGGCATATTTTGGAATTGACTTATCATTACTTAATTCCTGCAATAAGGGAAGATATTGCTCCAACCTGACAAACTCAACGTAACGGTTCTTTATTTTCCTTGCTCTAAACCATATATACATAACACAAAACAAGCCTCCGCCAACAATAAGTGTTACAAAGCCGCCGTGAGGAAACTTATTAAGATTTGCGATTAAAAAGCTCATCTCGATAGTAAGGTAGATAGACAGGTATAGGAATATAAGCGGTTTTTTAACCCTTCGTGAAATAAGAAAATTAGCAAACAGGATTGAAGTTGCCAGCATGCAAAGAGTTATGGCAAGTCCGTAAGCAGCCTCCATATTAGATGAACTTCTGAAATAAATACTTATGCCAACGCAGCCAATAAATAATAGTGTGTTAATACCTGGAATGTATAACTGTCCTCTTGCTTCTGTAGGATAACTTATTTTCATTTTGGGCCATAAATTTAAACGCATGCTTTCACTTATAAGCGTAAATGACCCACTGATTAATGCCTGGCTTGCTATTATTGCTGCAATAGTTGCAATTACAATCCCTATAATTTTAAACCATACCGGCATTACGCCATAGAAAGGATTAAAGCCATTATCAATAATTTCCTTTGTAAATATTTTACCTGTATGGTTAGCAAGCAACCATGCGCCTTGCCCCAAATAATTAATTATAAGAGCAGACTTAACAAATATCCAGGAGATACGGATATTACCTTTTCCGCAATGGCCAAGGTCGCTATACAATGCCTCGGCGCCAGTAGTACAAAGAAAAACAGCGCCTAATAACCAAAACCCATGCGGATATTGCGTTAGCAGCTTTATTGCATAATACGGGTTAAGGGCTTTAAAGATGTACAGCGCATCAAACAAATGTGCAAAACCTAACACTGCCAGCATCAGGAACCATGTGCACATTATTGGCCCAAACATTTTGCCTATAGAAGCAGTACCAAATTGTTGAAAGAAAAATAATAATATTAAAATGCCAATAACAATATATACAATTACTGCTTCGCTTATGTTACTAAAAAAATGAATTTGCTTCAGCCCCTCAACTGCAGATGTTACAGATATTGGTGGAGTTATCATTCCATCTGCCAGTAAAGATGCGCCGCCTATCATCGCGGGAAACACAAGCCACTTTCTTTGCCTTCTTACCAAAGCATATAAAGAAAATATTCCGCCTTCCCCGCGGTTATCTGCCTTTAAAGTTAAGCTAACATATTTGACGGTGGTTTGTAGAGTAAGCGTCCAGATGATGCATGATAATGCCCCAAGAATAAGTTGCTGGGAAATTACCTTATCTCTTATGATTGCATTTAAAACGTAGAGTGGTGAGGTTCCTATATCTCCGTAAATTATTCCTAAGGCAATAAGTAAGCCTGCTCCGGTTACTTTATTGAGGTTTTTTTGCACAGTAAATATTTAAGTTCTCATTAAGCATCATATTAAAATCGAACAGCTTAAAGTTTCGCAAATTTCGACTTGTATTTAAATAGGCGGAACACTTACTATAAATCTTTATAAAATCCTTATACATACTGTGCAGTATTTTACAGCGCACTTATAAATAGCCTTTTCCTTTTGCACTTCGCCATGGAACTGTTTATAAATAAAATAACCAAGCCGAAACAGTTACTGATCAGTATTGCAGCTGTATGTGTTGTTTCCGCACTATGCTTTGTGCTGTCAGGCTATTTGGATTATAAAGTGGTGGCATTTATTTTACTACTCACCGTTTCGCTTATTGCTGTTTTGTTCGATATCCTTCCTGTGTTTGTCACAGCGATTATTAGTGCCTTGATCTGGGATTACTTTTTTATACCGCCACATTTTACTTTACAGGTAGGCTCAACGGAAGATTCGATTTTATTATTAATGTATTTTGTTATTGCTCTTGTAAATGCGGTACTTACCTATAAAATACGGCAGATTGAAAAGGCCGGCAGGGTAAAGGAAGAAAAAGCAAACATGGTTAAGTTGTATGATACATTATTAAATTCTCTTTCGCATGAACTTAGAACACCAATTGCGGCCATAATTGGTGCTACGGATAATTTGCAATCGAATAACCAAAATCTTACCGCAGAACATAAGCAGGATCTTGTAGCGGAAATTTCCAAAGCTTCGTTTCGGTTAAACCAACAGGTTGAAAATCTTTTAAGCATGTCTAAGCTTGATTCAGGTTTTATTCGGCCTAAAAAGGATTGGTGTGATATTATAGAAATTATTTACAGTGCTGTAAAAAGAATAGAAGAGAATAACATCACGCAAAAAATATCTATAAATGTGAACCCGGACATACCTTTTTTTAAACTGGATAAAGCTATGTTGGAGCAAATAATTTACAACCTGGTAAATAACGCCATTCAGTATACAAATGAAAAAAGTACAATTGACATTATAGCTCATTGTCATGCTAATGTGCTGCAACTGGTTGTTGAAGACAATGGTAAAGGATTTCCTGAAGATGAAATAGACAATGTATTTAACAGGTTTTACCGTTTAAAAAATACAAAGACTGGTGGTACAGGTTTGGGATTATCGATAGTAAAAGGATTTACAGAAGC
>CAXSEB010000010.1:6710-17529 GCA_964235805.1 uncultured Chitinophagaceae bacterium
CTTGGAGGAAGTGTTCATTTACAAAATGTAAAAACGGGAGGTGCAAGATTTACCATTCATATTGCGGCTCAAACATCTAATTTAAAAAGTATTAAAAATGAATAAGGCCGAAATTTTAATTATAGATGATGAAGCACAGATCCGTAAATTACTGGAGATAACCCTGCAGAGCAATAACTATACAGTAAACCAGGCCGGCAATGCAAAAAGCGGTTTAATAACGGCAGAAAACCATCCGCCTGATATGATCATTCTTGATCTTGGATTGCCTGATGAAGACGGACATTCGGTTTTAAAAATATTAAGAGAGTGGTTCACAAATCCTATCTTAATCCTTTCTGTAAAAAATAGTGAAGAAGACATTATAAAAGCTTTAGATAATGGAGCAAACGATTATTTGGTTAAACCTTTTCGTACAGGAGAATTGTTAGCACGAATTCGTTCTGCATTGCGCAACTCAGCAGCCGATGATGGTGATTCAATTATCAGATGTGGCGAAATAGCAATCGACCTGGAAGCCAGAACAATAAAGAAGAACAATGAATCTGTTAAACTTACTGCAACTGAGTACAGGCTGCTTTCATTGCTGGGTAAAAATGAAGGCAAGGTATTAACCCACCAATACCTTTTACGTGAAGTATGGGGACCCGGCTACATTAATCAATCACAATATCTGCGGGTTTTTATAGCGCAGCTACGAAAAAAAATTGAAACAGATGCAAATCGGCCCGAGTATATTGTTACTGAGTCGGGCATCGGCTATAGGTTTATAAGTAAACAGGATTAAGCTGTTTTTGGCTTTACTACCTTTTACAAAGACTCTTCTTACATCTTCAATATAACACCGTACTCTTTTAAGCGACAAAGTCTTTGTATGCATGTCTTTCTCTATGTTCCAACAGATTAAATAATAGAAGTTGCTTTGCAATATGTAAAGTCAACTTCTAAGATTTATCATAGAGGTATACATTGCGGCAAGCGATATTATGCCTGCTTAAATAACCACTTGGCGGTATATAAATTCACTCTACATTTGCTATCTCTATATCAATTCGATAACATCTGTTGTGAAAAAATAAATCTTAATAGTGAAAAAAAATCTCAATAAGATAACCGGCGCTGGATTACTTATTGCCTTAGGAATAATTTACGGAGATATAGGAACTTCACCTTTGTATGTATTTAATGCGATTATAAATGGCAGGTTAATAACAGACAACCTGATACTTGGAAGCCTGTCTTGTATAATATGGACAATTACGTTACAAACAACCATAAAATATGTAATACTTGTTTTGCGGGCAGATAATAAAGGTGAAGGCGGCACTTTCGCTTTGTATGCTCTTGTGCGTCGTCGTTATAAATGGCTGGTAGTACCTGCAATGATAGGAGGTGCGGCGCTGCTTGCAGATGGAATCATCACGCCGCCGATTTCAATAACCTCGGCTATTGAAGGCTTAAAGGAATTGCCGGCTTTGCAAAATTTGCATACAAATATTATTGTAATTATTGTGCTGGTTATACTGGTGCTTTTTTTCTTTCTGCAACAGTTTGGTACGGCTTCAATCGGCAAAATGTTTGGTCCTATTATGTTTGTTTGGTTTACCATGTTGGCGGTATTGGGCGCTGCTCATGTTATGGATGATCTTTCTATTTTTAAGGCTTTTAATCCTTATTATGCCTTCGAACTGTTATCAACTTATCCCGGAGGTTTTGTATTGCTTGGCGCAGTGTTTTTATGCACCACCGGCGCAGAAGCTTTATACAGCGATTTAGGGCACTGTGGCCGTGGAAATATCCGGGCCTCGTGGGGTTATGTAAAAGCGTGTTTATTGTTAAACTACCTGGGACAAGGTGCTTATTTGCTGGCGCACAGAAGTGGCCTTACAATCACTGACGAAGTAAAAAATCAGCTCCATTTAAATGCATTTTATGATCTTATGCCGGAATGGTTTGTAATTATAGGAGTAATAGTAGCAACTTCAGCCGCTATTATTGCCAGCCAGGCAATGGTATCGGGTTCCTTTACACTTATTAGTGAAGCAATGCGTTTAAACTTATGGCCTAAACTAAGAATAAAGTATCCTTCCGAAGAAAGAGGGCAACTATTTATTCCCGGGATAAATACGGTGATGTTCATTGGGTGCGTAGGCGTTGTACTTTATTTCCAAAAAACTTCCCGAATGGAGGCTGCGTATGGTTTAGCGATAATCATAACGATGTTGGCCACAACAGTACTATATTCTAATTATATGGTAATGCATAGGTATAAATCTATGCTGATATATGTCTTTTTAGGTGGCTATTTTATAATTGAGTTTGTTTACCTGGTAGCTCTTTTACAAAAGTTTTTACATGGTGGTTATATAACAACGCTTGTAGCAATGATCATGTTTTTGGTAATGTTTGTTTGGTACAGGGCAAGAAAAGTAAAAAACAGGTACGTAGAATTTGTAAGGCTTGAGCAATACCTGCCCATGTTGCAGGAACTTAGTAACGACCTTTCTATTACAAAGTACGCAACTCATCTTGTTTATTTAACCAGCGCAAATAACCCCAAGGAAATAGAACACAAGATCATCTATTCTATTTTAAACCGGAAGCCTAAAAGAGCCGACATCTACTGGTTTATACATGTTGATACTATGGATGATCCCTTTACATCTGAGTATTCGGTTGATGTAATTATCCCTAATGAGGTAATACGGGTAGAATTCAGGCTGGGATTTAGAATGGAGCCACGCATAAACCTGATGTTTCGAAAGGTAGTAGAAGACATGGTTGCCAACAGGGAAGTTAATATTACCAGCAGGTACGAAAGCTTGCAGCGAAATAATGTTGTGGGAGATTTTCAGTTTATTGTAATGGAAAAGTTTTTGTCACAGGATAATGAGTTACCATTTTTCGAACGCCTCATCATGAAATTACATTTCTGGATTAAAGATAAAAGCCTTAGTGAAGAAAGAGGTTTTGGGCTTGAACAAAGTAACATTACGGTTGAAAAATTCCCTTTAATTGTAGCGCCTGTCAGCAATCTTAAGCTCAACAGGATTTATCATGACGAAGAGTAACTGTTTAGTTTGTGTTAGTTGAGTCAAATTTAATTCACTGATAAATTGCCGCATTGGTTTGCCGAAATCTGGATTTGCCATCTCTCCAGGCAATACTTTGTAAGGTTGTGTAGCCTGCACAATATTCGCCTTAGTTTAAAGTTTTACAATTAAAAAAATCAATAACTTACCTGTGATATATCGTAGGTTGTAAAATTTATATAGATGAAGAAAGTTCCGCTATTTATTTATTTTGCTAGTCTCAGCATTTTTGGTTTTGCACAACAGAACTTTTGGAAATTTGAAACTGAACGATCTGCTGTAAAGCATAATACCCCGCAAACCATTGTTCCTAAAATATACAAAACAACTTCTTTATCATTTGATCAATATAGAGCCTTCTTGAAAAGTGCACCAGCCGAGTCATCATCTAATACATATTATAACGGCCTCGAAATTTCGCTGCCTTACCCTGACAACTCTTTTAAAAGATTTAAGATAGTTGAAACTAAAATGATGGAAGAACCGTTGGCAGCTCAATTTCAGCAAATAAAAACTTACACAGGTCGTGGTATAGATGATTCGAGCGCTTCGGTTTGGATTGATTGCACTACACAAGGCTTTCATGCTTTTGTATTAACACCTAAAGGTTCGTTATTTATTGATCCATATCAAAAGGGGAACAACAATTTGTACATTACTTATTTTTCTAAAGATTATGTAAACCGTGCTAAAGAAATATTTAAATGCCTGGTTAAAGGTTCTTTACTACAAAGTGCACGTTCAGCATCTCTGCACTCAAGCTTAGCAGGCACTTGTAATGGAGATTCGTTAAGAACTTATAGAGCAGCCATATCCTGTACAGGTGAGTATGCTAAAGCAGTTTGCCCGTCAGGAAATATAACATTAGCCAATACAATGAGTGCAATTATTACCACGATGAACCGGGTAAACGGTGTTTACCAAACTGACGTTGATGTTAGAATGATATTGATTGGGCGAAACGCCGAAATTGTATATCTTGATTCTGCATCTGATCCATACTCAGGTAACAATGATCCCGGCACTTTAATTTCTGAAAGCCAATTTAATATTACTTCGGTGATTGGGTCTTCTTCTTTCGATATCGGGCACACGTTTAGCACAGGTGCAGGTGGTCTTGCAACTGCCGGAGGGGTAGTTTGTAACAACGGTAATAAAGCAGAAGGAATTACGGGTCTTTCTGATCCAAAAGAAGATAAGTATGATATAGATTTTGTAGCTCATGAAATAGGCAACCAGTTTGGTGCAGGCCACACCTTTGAAAGTGAAACAGATAATTGCGGTGGCGGTGGCAGAGATAAAACAACTGCGTATGAGCCTGGCAGTGGTACAACTATTATGGCTTATGCGGGTATTTGTGGCTTAGATAATATCCAGGAACATAGTGAACCTTATTTTCATTCTGCAAGTATTGACCAGATTGTTGCTTATACAACAACCAGCACAGGTAATACATGTCCTGTTATAACTGCTACAGGCAATCATGCGCCGGTAGTTATTATGCCAGCTTCTGGTGTAAAAATTCCTAAGGGAACTCCGTTTACACTTACAGGTAACGCAACAGATATTGATGGAAATTCCCTTACTTATTCATGGGAAGAATGGGACCTTACGAATTTAGATTATGGCTCAGAATGGGATAGCGGAGCAAACAACACAAGGGCACCTTTATTTAAAGTGAGAACTCCTAAAACCGTAAGTAGCCGTACTTTTCCCGATATGGCGGTAATATTAGCAAACTATCCTGATAATCCTCCTGATGCAACTAACGGTTTAAAAGGAGAAACACTTCCCCGGGTTGCCAGAGATATTAAATTTCGGTTAGTTGTACGGGATAACAACCCTAATGGAGGTGGTGTTGCTACAGGTGGTAATAATGGGTGTTCTTCGGCACCAAGTTTTAAAGTGGTTGTCACTGATGATGGGCCTTTCTCTGTAACTTCTCCAAACACTACAGTAACCTGGGCTGGTGGCAGTACTCAAAATATAACATGGAATGTGGCCAATACTAATAGTCCTGCGGGTATTAATTTACAAAATGTAGATATATTAATGAGTATAGATGGAGGTAACACTTATCCGATAACATTGCTATCAAATACTCCAAATGATGGATCCCAAAGTATTACTGTGCCTAACATTGCCACTAATAGTACCATTAGATTTATGGTTAAGGCATCGCAAAATATATTTTTCGATATATCAAATACGAACATGAACATCACATTTGATTCGGCATTGTATAATTCTCAGTTACAATTTTCTGCCAGGTCAAAAGATACCTCTATATTGCTAAGCTGGTCAACACTTAATGAATATAATAATAAGGGTTTTGAAGTATTGAGAAGTACTGGGAACCAGGATAATTTTGTAAAGATTGGTTTTGTGCCAGGGGCCGGCAGTAGCAGTACCGCACTAAATTATACATTGACGGATGCAAGTGATTTAAAAAAAGGTGTTGTTTATTATTACCGCCTTCGTCAAATTGATTCTAATAACGTTTTTGTGTACTCCGATATTAAATCTGCAAAACTTGATCCAACGCAAATATTTTCAATAAAGTTGTATCCCGTGCCATTTCACAACAATGCCGATATTTATTTAAATGGCATCAATAAGAAGAATTTCAAATTAATTGTTATAGATATAACAGGCCGGATCATAATGAAAAAAGACGTGACCAATAATGAGGAAAACAGGTTCATTTCTATTAATTTAAGTAAGCAGGCTTCTGGTGTATATTTTATAAGAATTTTACAGGATGATTCAATAACTACCTTGAAGGCCGTAAAGCATTAGCATACTGACAAATAATTATTATAACTCTTGCAGGGATGCTTGCCTTTTGCCAACCGAAATTTTGTATTTCACTCCAATTTTCAATGCATAGTTTTCTACCTGGTGGCCCACCGGGAAATTAAAGCAAACTGGATAATCATATTCTGAAACAGCTTCTTTTATAATTTCTTCTGCCGTTTGTCCAAAAGGTATGGTAGTATCTTTCATGTCAGTGAAGCCGCCAACTATCAATGCGCTAATGTGCTTAAGTTTCCCGGCACGTTTAAGCTGGTAAAGCATCCGATCAAGATTATAGATGTATTCACCAACGTCTTCAATAAAAAAGATCTTACCCACAGTTTTAATGTCAGATGATGTTCCCAAAAGATGTGTAATAAGCGAAAGATTTCCTCCAATCAATGTTCCTGATGCATTGCCTTTCCTATTGAAGTGATGTATTGCGCATTGATAATCTATTTTATCGCCTGCCAAAACATTTTTCACGCTTTTTACAAATGAATTTTTATATCCTTCGTCGTTAAAAGCTGCGGCCATTGGTGCATGTACTGAAGCAATTTTGTAATAGGAATATAAATGTAAATGCAGAATTGTTATGTCACTAAATCCAATTATCCATTTGGGATTTTTTAGAAACCTTTTGAAACTCAGGTTATCAATTATGCGCCCTAACCCATAACCTCCTCTTGCACATAAAATAGCTTTGATAGTCTTATTATCAAGCATTTGTTGCATATCGTTCAAGCGGTGTTCATCTGTTCCCGAGAAATAATTGTATTGATTGCCAAGTGTTGAACCTGTTATCACTTCATATCCCCATTCCTTCAAAACTATAATTGCAGTTTGCGCCTTCTCATAAGGCATATATCCTGAAGGGCAAAGGATACCTATTTTATCACCTTCTTTTAAATATGGGGGGATTATTACTGACATTTAAATAAGTAATGGAAAGAGATTCTGCTTGATATTAATACTTAAACACCTTCCCATTCGCCATTACTTCCTGTGTTGCAGTATCAAACGTTACTTTGGCACCGGTTCTTACAGCCGCATTGGTCATAATAGTTGCAACTGAATGATTATAACCAGCCTCCACCGGTGCATTGGGTTGTTTACGACTGCGTACACATTCCATAAAGTTGCGTACATGATTACTGGTTAAGATATCGCCACCGGTATTGGCAGAAGCAACTACTTTTTCATCTGTAACATTTAAAGAAGATTCGGGTAGAAGATTTGGTTTCATGTTCATTGCTGCGGCCATGTCTGCTGTTAATCCGCCTTCCGGTGAAACCTTGTTAGTGTTTAAATTTAATTCTCCGCCATTTGAATAATAAATTTCTGCAGGATGCTCATCACCATTATGCATGCGTGAGCTAAACGTTACCTGGAAACCTGTTGCAGGATCCTTCTCAGGGCCGTAATCAAAAACTGCTGCCGTTGTATCCCAGTTTCTTCTGCCGTCTTTCCACATATAAATACCGCCGTTTGCCACTACACTTCTTGGATGCTGTAAACCAGTGAACCAATGTACAGTATCAATTTGGTGACTCATCCATTGTCCGGGCATACCTGACGAATACGGCCAGAACAACCGGAATTCAAGGTATTTGCGGGCATCCCATTCTTCAAAAGGCCGGTTCAATAAAAAGCGTTTCCAGTCTGTATCTTCCTTCTTACACTTTGCCACCAAAGCAGGCCTTCTCCACCGGCCCGGCTGGTTTACATTCCAGGTTAATTCAACCATAGTTACAGCACCAAATTTGCCTGACTTTATATAGTCTGCTGCAGCTTTGTAATTATTACCACTTCTTCTTTGTGAACCAATTTGTATAATACGATCGGAAGCCTTAATTGTTTTATATGCAAACCGGTTATCTTCCATCGTTTCGGCAAATGGCTTTTCGCAATAAACATCACAATTTGCATTAACTGCTTCGGCGGCATGAAGCGCATGTTGAAAATCGGCAGTGCTGATAAACACCGCATCAATATTTTTTTTCGAATACAACTCTTCATTGTTTCTGCAGGCAATAATATCATGGCCCATTTTTTCCTTTAAAAAATTTTGACCTTCTTCTCTTCTAAGCTTCCATATGTCTGAAACTGCAACTATATCAAAATTTAGTTCTTTGTAATGATTCATAAACGCCGGAATGTGCGAACTTCTGTGGCGGTCAGAAAAACCAACAACGCCAACTCTTACCCGATCATTAGCGCCAACAATATTACCATAACTCTTTGCGCTAAAGCCCATGCTGCCTGCATATACAGCCGCTGAGGCAAGGGTTGTCTTCTTTATAAAATTTCTGCGTGATGATGACATAGCATTATTTGATTTGATAAAGTGATTTTATTTTAATGCTTCTGAATGAAACAGCGTTACCATGATCCTGTAACAATATATGACCTTTAGGCGCTTCACCAAAGTTTGGCCAAACGTTATATTTGCTGAGCGCAACAAGGTCTTTGTATTCTGTTGAGCCTCTTACATATTCCAGCACTTTAATGCCGTTGAGGTAGTGTTCAACTTTATTATCAGGATAAACAATAACTCTTGCAAAATTCCATTGCCCAATGGGCCGTATAAATCTTTTTTGTTTTGCCGCCGGAATAAGGTCATATAAAGAGGCTAAAGTTCTATCACCATTTCGTCCAAGTTTTGCATCCGGATGAAGCGAATCGTCAAGCACCTGGTACTCTAAACCAATGGCAGACCCTGTTGTTTTTTCATCCAATGTTACAAAGTATTTTACGCCACTATTTGCGCCTGGTGTAAGTTTAAATTCAAAAGAAAGATCAAAGGAACTGTACTCATCTTTTGTAACAATATCTCCGCCATTACCTGCCTCTTTACCTTGTGAAGGAAGTACAGAGATTGCACCATTATTAATGTCCCAACCTTTTGCCGGGAAGGTAAGAGACGTAGCACTTATCCATCCTTTATTTGTTTTTCCATCAAACAATAAATGCCAGCCATCTTCTTTCTCATAAGAAGTTAACGTGTTTGGAACAAAATTGGCAACATACACATCCGTCGGGAAAGGCTGAGGTTTAAGGCCTTTTGTTTTAATTCGAATGTTTTTAAAAAAAACTTTTTTGCCGGCATGGCTGGCATTGCTTATAGCATGAACCTGCAACCCAATAAAGCCTTTTGTATCAATAGTATCAACTACATACGCAGTGGCTGTACCATTAATCCACGTCTTCATTTCATTACCAATACATTCAATTTTTAGGTGATTGTACTCTCCGCTTTTATAAACATTTTTTGATTTAGCATTTAGTTCCATTGGGTATAACCATTCCCGGCGGCCTTCATCATAAATGCCGCCGGTCCATTTACGGGCAGAAGGATCTACTTCGCATTGCCGGCCATAAACTTTACCTGCACCTTTGTTCGCTGCTGCATCATAATGACTTCGTGTTTGTAAACCTGAATTGCCTGCGGTATCTTCTACAAAAACATCAGCCTCCAAAATAAAATCTTGATATTCTTTTTCTGTTACCAGGAAGGTGTTACCAGAGTTAATAACGGTATGTCCCACAATGCAACCATCTTCAACAGTGTAAGTTGCGGTACCTGCTAACCGCTTCCAGCCCGTAAGGTCTTTACCATTAAATAAACTTTGCCAGCCATTGTTTGTTTGACAAAAAGTTGAAAGAGGAAATGTTAAGAGCAAACAAAGTTGTTGTAAGTATTTTTTCATAAGAATTAAAACGAAACGGGTAATGTTTATCGTTTTTGAAGATTGTAAAGGGTTAAGTTAAACCAATTATTAATAGTAGCTACAATTGAATTGCATTCAGCAATAATAATTTCATATCGCCGTTGAGTTAGCTGTTATGCTATCCCGTTACGCAACAATTTTCACTGCTACAATTTTCAAGTTTATCAAACCGCAGCAATACTTTACTCGTAACTAAAGCATTAACAAATTATTTTTTTAAAATCAAATTAATCTCATTATGCAAACCAACAAGACATCAGGGAAAAATAATTCTTTGATAAATGAAGGCATTATTCAACAGGTTTCCCGCAGAAAGTTTTTGGGATATGTTGGAGCTGCCTCGGCGCTTTTAACTACCGCCGCTTCATGTAGTAAAAAAGATGGTACTAACAACAACACAGGGGTTGACCTTGGAAGCGGAGATGTTGGTATATTAAATTATGCTTATGCCCTTGAGCAATTAGAAGCGGCCTTTTATACTCAGGTTGTTGCCACACCTTATTCCGGAATATCAGAGATATAAGAAACCATGAAGTAGCTCACCGCGAATTTTTTAAAGCTGCAATCACTTCTGCTGCAGCTTCTTCTGTTATTCCGGCCTTAACGGTAAATTTTTCTTCTATAGATTTTACAAACAGAACAAGTGTTTTATCTACAGCAAAAGCTTTTGAAGATTTAGGGGTTACTGCGTACAATGGTGCAGGCCAATTAATATCTGCTACGGGAAATGGCCCGACTTATTTAACACTTGCCGGAAAAATTGTTTCAGTAGAAGCACGGCATGCTGCGCTGATAGCTGATCTCATTACTCCCGGTTCATTCGCTAATACAACAGACGCTAATGGATTAGATGGTGCACGTACACCTGCTGAAGTTTTATCTATTGCAGGTACTTATATCACCACAAAAATTAACGCAAGTAATTTACCCTCTTAAATTTTAATATCATGAATTTACAAAATATCATTTCTGAAATAGAAAAAATAGATCCGGAGGTACACGACAGGCTGGATACAAGAAGAAAGGCAATGAAAAAATTTGCTAATCTTTCTGGTAAGGTGGCGCTGGCATCTTTGCCAATAGCATTTGGATCAATGTTAAACAAGGCTTATGGTAAATCAAATGAACTATCTGATATTGTTACAGACACATTGAATTTTGCACTTACCTTAGAATATCTTGAAGCAGCTTTTTACAATA
>CAXSEB010000010.1:17539-18045 GCA_964235805.1 uncultured Chitinophagaceae bacterium
GTATAGCAGGTTCAGTTGGTTTTCTTACTGCTTCTGCTACAGACCAGGCCGCACTAACAAAAATAAAAGCTGATGAAAATGCGCACGTTGCATTTTTAAAAGGAGCTTTAGGAGCTAATGCAGTACCATCACCAACTTTCGATCTAACAGGAGGCAAAGGTTCAGGTGCAGGTCCGTTTGCAGGTTATCTCGCTAATTATGCGGTTCAGTTGGCTATGGCTCAAACTTTTGAAGATACCGGTGTAAGAGCTTATAAAGGCCAGGCGCCAAACCTTCAATCCAGCAGGCCTTACCTTACTGCAGCTTTACAAATACATTCGGTTGAAGCAAGGCACGCATCACATCTCCGTCAAATGAGAAGAGCATTAGACGCAGCAATACCTGCATCTCAAAAACCATTAAAGCCATGGATTACATTAAACTATAGTGGCATTGATTTTCCGCCAGCGCAGTCAAATATTAATTTGAGTTATGCAGGAGAAGAAGTAGCAGCACAGGCCGGAGTT
>CAXSEB010000011.1:0-4488 GCA_964235805.1 uncultured Chitinophagaceae bacterium
CGATACCGAAGGTGATGGAAGAACAGGTAATAAATTATTAACGAGATCTGCGCTGTTAAATAGTATTACATTCGCTAAAGACTGTCTGTAGTTACCTACTCTAATTGGTTTTCCGGCCTCATTTGTGGAAACAATAATACATCCTGTATAGATGGCTGATTGGTAAGCAACATACAAAGCCTGTCGATACCAATACCAATGCCGCTTGAAGGAGGCATGCCATATTCAAGTGCACGTAAAAAATCATGGTCGATAAACATGGCTTCGTCATCACCACGCTCCATCAGTTTCGCCTGCTCTTCGAAACGCTCACGCTGTTCCAAAGGATCGTTTAATTCGCTATAGGCGTTCGCAATTTCTTTCCCATTTATAAGCAATTCAAAACGCTCTACAATGCCTTGCTTGCTACGGTGCTTTTTGGTAAGAGGGCTCATTTCAACAGGATAATCTATTATAAAAGTAGGTTGTATAAAATGGTGTTCACACATCTCACTAAAAATCTCATCTATTAGCTTGCCTTTACCCATTTTCTCATCTGCATGCACATGTAACTGGCTGCAGACTTCTCTTAGCTGTTGTTCATCCATACCGGCAATATCAAAACCTGTGTGCTCTTTTATAGCATCATACATTGTAATCCTTTTGTATGGAGCCTTAAGATTGATCTCGTTATTACCGGACATAACTTTTACAGAACCGTTAGCCGCCATTGCGGCTTTTTCCAATAGTTGTTCTGTGGTTTCCATCATCCATATATAATCTTTATAAGCAACATAAAATTCCAGTACAGTAAATTCAGGATTGTGAGTGCGGTCCATACCTTCATTTCTAAAGTTGCGGCTAAATTCATACACCCAATCAAAGCCACCAACTATTAATCTTTTTAAATAAAGCTCGTTAGCAATGCGAAGGTAAAACGGCACATCCAAAGCATGATGATGTGTAGTAAAAGGCCGTGCAGCAGCGCCTCCTGGTATATTCTGCAATACCGGCGTATCAACTTCCAAAGCGCCGTGTTCATTTAAGAATTCCCTGATGGCATTTACCATTTTTGTCCGCTTGATAAATGTTTCTTTTACATGAGGATTCACAATAAGATCTGCATAACGCTGCCGGTAACGAAATTCAGGATCGGTTACTTCATCAAAGGTTTCACCATCCTTTTCTTTAACCACCGGCAACGGATGCAGTGCCTTGGTAAGAATTGAAAACTCTTTAACATGTATTGATGTTTCACCGGTTTTTGTAGTAAACACATATCCCTTCACACCAATAATATCCCCTATATCAACCAATTTTTTCCAGACAATATCATAAAGGGATTTGTCATCTCCGTTGCACACATCATCTTTTCTAAGGTAGATCTGTATCTTTCCTTCGCCATCCTGCAAAACTGCAAAAGAAGCTTTGCCCATATCACGAATGCTCATTAGCCTGCCTGCCACGCATACTTCTGCGAAATCATTCTTATTTTCTTCACCTTTATAATTGTCTTTTATAAAAGCAGAGGTAATATTAACCGGGTATAATGCTGCCGGATAAGCATCAATATTCCGCTTATTTAATTCTGATAATTTTTCTCTCCTGATGATCTCCTGTTCAGACAAATGCTGCATGTTTATTTTGTTAAATTCAAAATTTGTACAAAGGTAACTTTTTGATGTAGAGATATGAGTTAGCTAAAAACGCAACGGTAGGTGCGATGAATCTTTTCTAATTGGGCGCCGGTTGCTTCATGCAAAGCGATCATTTTTTTATTGAAATCTCCTACCCATGCAAGCTCTACTTCCTTAATAGTATTACGTGGCAGAACTTCTATCCCAAGTTTCCTGATCATACCACTTTCAATTCCTTTGTTCTGATATTTCTTCTTACAACCCATCACTATAAAGCGGATACGTGTAATGGTTGTGGTTTTTTTATACCACAAAAATTTCAGCTTGCCCCATAAGTTTACCTTACCGTTTAATGGCTTTAAAATTTGATTAATGTTTGGCAGTGCCAGCACAAAGGCAGCTGGTTCATTATTATGATAGGTAAACCAGATGATCTTTTCATCAACGATGGATTTCATATCACGGAAAGATTGTTTTATCGTATCTGCTTTAATGGGCGAGAAATTTTCAAAGTCGCTCCATGCATCATTATATATCTCCTGGAAATCTGCCGCAAACTTTTCAAACTTTGCCTTTTCAAAATGCATAAAAGTATATTCTGGTTTGTTTGCTATCCATTCTGCAATCTTATTAAAGCGATCAGGAAATGGCCTGTCGAGATAAATTACATTTGTGAACTGGTCATATTCTTTTATAAACCCATACTTTTCAAACATGTTTTGATAGTAAGGCGGATTATAGTTCATGCCCATGCTGGGCGGAAGAAAACCCTGTACAAGCAGTCCCCAGTATTTGTCATTCTCACCTAAATTTACAGGGCCATCCATTGCCTTGGCATTGTGTTGCTGCAGCCATAATTTGGCGGTATCCAATAATTCAAAAGCTACTTTCTCGTCGTTGATACTTTCAAAAAAGCCTATGCCACCAATGATAAAATCAGGATTTTTGTTTTTATCATAATTTATGAAGGCGGCTATGCGCCCAACCGTAATTCCGCCAGGATTAGTTGCTATCCAGCGTTTGCAAATACCATGTGAAAGAAAGTTATTACGCCGTGGATCAAATAAATCTTTTATATCCTTATCTAACGGGCAAATAAAATTCGGGTCATTTTTATATAAATTCCGGGGAAGATCAATAAAC
Source organism: uncultured Chitinophagaceae bacterium (assembly GCA_964235805.1). GTDB lineage: Bacteria > Bacteroidota > Bacteroidia > Chitinophagales > Chitinophagaceae > Ginsengibacter. The sequence goes on from CAXSEB010000011.1 coordinate 2,760, forward strand.
TCCTTTGCAGTTTTCTTATCAATTACTTCGGCTATAATCATTGTAAAAAAGTAAAAGATAAAGATATAAAATCAATAACCATGTGTATTCTTAAATGCTTTTCACCATTTTTCTTCTTCAGAGAAATCTGTGTTGTCACAAAACTTATTTCGTGAAATAATTTTTTCCTTTTCCCTTTCAATAATAAGTCTTGAAATAATGACAGAAGCATTTTCTTCAGAATTATTCTTCAATAAATCTTTCAGTTTACTTTCATTAATATCGGTTTTATATAAAATGAAAACCAGCTTTCCAAAATCTGTTTTAATAAGATGATTGATAAATAGTGACAGCTTTTGTAACAGACCTTCATCAGAATCGGCGTTGGGTAAAGTGATTTGCATTTGGTTATTAAGCCGCTGTATTAATTCATTATCCATACTTAATATTTTCCGACTACTCCTAAACTAAACAAAGCAAAATCGTATTTCGCAGGATCATCTGCATCTAACATACGCAGATTACTGGTAAGCTGTACGGCGGCCTGCCAGGTTAAGGGTTTATCATCTAACAATTTAAAATGCCTTGCAACCCTTGCTACATGCACATCTATCGGGCAAACAAGTTGTGCAGGAGAAACCTTCGTCCATAACCCAAAATCAACTCCTTTATTATCTTTACGCACCATCCAGCGCAAAAACATATTTATCCTTTTACAGGTAGCATTTTTTTCCGGCGAAGCAACGTGCTTTTTTGTTCTTACGGAAATGTGTGGTAAAGAAAAAAAATAATGATGAAAATAACTTATCGATTGCTTTAAAAGCTCGCCACAACCTTCTTCTTTAAGAGATATCTTTTTATTTGCTTTTAAGGTTTGTGTATTGAAAAATGCTGACTCAAGTGATTTATTGTTAGAATAGTGATGCTTAAAAAATTCGATAAAATACAAAAGATCAGTGGTGTTAAATGTTCGGTGCTTAAAAGCGAGTAGTCGATTAATATCTGATGATGTATGATACAAGCAAAACTCATGTGGAGCATTGTCCATTAATTGCATGAGTTCTTTACTTTTATTAATTATGGTAGTGCGATTTCCCCAGGCAAACGTGGCGGCAAAAAAGCCCGAAATTTCTATGTCCTGCTTTTTAGTAAACAGGTGTGGTATGAAAATCGGGTCATCTTTTATAAACGATGGTTGATTAAACTCTTCAACTTTTTTATCAAGAAAGGCTTTTAAACTTTTATGTATGATCTTGTTCGCCACTCCTTTGAGTTTCGTGAGTGATGAAAAATTGTCGTCCTCTAAATACCGGTAAGTTTATTGCATTTACATCATGGTAAAGCATCTGCCTTTTCTTTTTTAAACGTTTTAAAAAGATCTTCCCCAACTTCTTTACCAATGGCCTGATCCAAATCTTCAATTAAGTCATCGGCATCTTCAATACCTACACTTAACCGTATTAAAGAATCGGTTAAACCATTCCTGATTCTTTCTTCCCGTGGTATACTTGCATGCGTCATGCTCGCCGGGTGGCCGATAAGACTTTCTACGCCGCCAAGACTTTCAGCAAGTGAGAAAAGTTTTGTTGCAGATAATAAATTGTTGGCCGCTTCAAGGCTGTCATCTTTCAGCGTAAAACTCATCATCCCTCCAAAACCACGCATTTGCTTTTTAGCTACAGCGTAATCCGGGTGATCTTCAAAACCACACCAATACACATTTTCAACCTTCGGATTGCTTTTTAAAAAG
>CAXSEB010000011.1:4498-8359 GCA_964235805.1 uncultured Chitinophagaceae bacterium
TTCACAATGCCTTTGCATACGTACATGAAGCGTTTTCAATCCACGCAAAACCAGGAAACAATCCTGTGGGCCCGGAACTGCACCACAGCTATTTTGAATAAATTGCAACTTGTTATTAAGTTCCTCACTGTTCATAATAAGGCACCCATGTACAACATCACTGTGTCCGCCTAAATATTTGGTTGCAGAATGTAAAACTATATCAGCGCCAAGATCTAACGGTGTCTGCAAATAAGGAGAAGCAAAAGTGTTATCTACACAAAGAAGAATATTCTGTTGCTTTGCGATAGAAGCAACAGCCGCAATGTCTGTGATATTCATCATCGGGTTGGTTGGTGTTTCTGTCCAGATGAGTTTAGTGTTGGCATTGATGTAGCTTTCAATGTTCTGCGGATTTCTCATGTCAATAAAATGAAACTTCAACCCATATTTTTGAAAAATTTTGGTGAACATCCTGTAGGTTCCACCGTACATATCGTTTGCTGCAATTACTTCATCACCCGGATCTAAAAGTTTTATAACGGCATCAGTAGCTGCCATTCCGCTGCTGAAACACAAACCAAATTTTCCATTTTCGATTGCCGCAATAGCATTTTGCAATGCATGCCGTGTAGGATTTTGAGTTCTTGCATATTCAAAACCTTTATGATCACCAGGTGCAGCCTGCACATAAGTTGAAGTTTGATAAATTGGTGTCATTATAGCGCCGGTTGATGGGTCTGGTTCTACACCGGCATGAATAAGTTTTGTAGCAAGCTTCATAATGCAACTATATATAAGTTAGTGAATAAAATAAGAGTAAAGGTGAAAAATAATTTTACTGAAGCCTTCAAGAAGGATCGAGAACTTATTAACCAACCCTATTATTGCAAGGAACATTAAAACACAATAGGTAGTGATACTTTTGCAGTATCCCAATACATAAGCATGTTTGCGCCACTGCCGGATTTTTCAAAGACTATTGTAAGCGCTTCTGTGGTTTCGTTTTTTACTACCGGAACATCTGTTCTTACCACATCTTTTGCCTGGTTATATTTAAAAGCTCCCCAGGTATCTGTTTCCTTGTTTACAATCAACGTCCATTTATCAGCATATGGAATACAATATAGTGTGTAGCGACCTCTTTTAACTTTCTTATTATTGATCTTAACATCTCTGTAAAACTCGATCTCTGTAGCCTCATTAGCGCCAAGGCGCCAAACTTCTCCATAAGCCTGCAATTCGCCAAACACTTTACGGCCATTGAGTTGAGGCCTGCTATAAATCAATCTAAGCCAATGGGTCAGTGATCTTATCCTGGATTTTTAGCAATGGATAGCCCGCTGGGTAATAGCTCATATCCATAGGTGATTTGTCGAGAGCAGGAAGTTTTACAGAAGCCATTTGGGCAGAAGCATTTAGCCCGATGGCAAGTGCAGCAATAAGAATAATTCTTTTCATGATTTGTATATAACGTTTATAATAGTAAAGATAGATACCTTACCCGGTTAAAAGGTTGCTTAGCTCGATAGAGGCATATCTTTTTAATTCAGGGAAAAATTGTTCGTAACATTCTTTAAGCTCCTGGTAGTGATTATTAAAAATTGAAAAGGCTATTTCAGATTCTGTTAGATATGCAGCCCGATGTACCAATCCCAAAAAGCTTTTTTCAATTCCCCATGTATACTGATAATTACATAGCCAGTTCTGCATTTTCATGTAAGGAAGCATCTTCTTAAAACCAGGCGGCAAATAAGATGAATTTTCTTCTAAAACTTCATAGACTTTCTTACTAAAGTTTTCCAGGTCGGTATTAGTAACAAACTCATTTAAATCAGTCGCTAAAAAATGGTCGTACACAACATCAACAAACGCTCCTGCATATAATCTGTATGTTGGTCTAAAAAAAAGCTTGGCAGCTCTTGTAGCACGATGCTCATCAGTAAACTGGTCGATACCCCTGTGAAGTGCTATGCCCTTTTGAACGCCTTCAGGATACATAAATTTTTGTTTTCCCTTTATGAAATCACTTATCATGTTACCAACCAATATCTCCGGCTCATTAAACGAAAGGTATGCATGGGCCAGGTAATTCATTACATAAATGTAACGCCATCATTCCCTTGCATACTGATTCTTGGCACATAATTTTCTCAGGCACTTTTAACTATTAAAAAATCTAAAACTATTTTATGCTTAATTATTCACGAAACATTCCGCAAGCGGCCGTTAATACCCGCCAGGAATATGCAAATGCAACAGGCGCTGATACGTTGGACACACTAGTTGAAGATCAGGAAGATCTTGATGATGATTTGGAAGATGATGACGATGATTTGGAGGTTGATGATATTGAAACTGATGACAAAATTGATGATGGAATACTGGAAGATGACAGCGAAGCCGCTACCAGTGATGATGCAGATTTGTTAGCAGATGACGATATTGTTGCTAATGACGATTTAGAAGATGTGGACTTAGATGAAGATGATGAAGACGACGATGACGAAACCATTTAATGACAACATGAAATTTCAGTTAAAAGGGCAGGTATCTCTGCTCTTTTTTTATGCGCATAGTTGTAGAAAATAATATACATGTGCGTATAATTAAAGCTCATCAGTAACATTAGTATTGAATTCCCAAAAAAAAGCAGCATCTTTGTAGGTCGATCCCCATTTTTTTTATCTGAACACAACACATATATCATTTCTTTAAACAAAAAATTTCTTTCATGTACAATCACATTTGGAAAAAGTACCTTCCTTTTATTAATATTCATTTAAAAAAGTCTGCAGGAGGTGACCAGGTTTTAACCCTTAACCGTGTTGATTTTGAAAGAGCAGGAACCGGCCGCAAAGCTGGCTATAAATTTACCATTGAATTTAATGAAGGCCGCGTAAGTAACGTTATTAGCAATTCTCCCCTGGCTTCAAATCTTGCTGCGGTAATGCTGGAAAATGATATTACCAAACAGATACTTCGTGGAAATAAGTATACTATTACACTTAATACAAAGTTCCAGCTGCTTACAAAAAATCTAAGTTTTGAAAAAGTAAGCAACGGTGATGAGATGCTGAAAGAAACAGAGGTTACCAATCAAATGGCAGATCTCGGGACAGTATCTTAGTTACACCAGGTTCGTACCGTCTGCATAGTTTATTAATTGTTCGATTTCTTGTCAGGAAGTCTTTTACCTGGGCTATTAACGTACTCTTATTTTGTGCAATAAAGCATATTGCTAAAAAGAAGTCAGCAACCGGCCGATAGATATTCACATCAAATCTTATTAACTTTGTATTTGATAAACACTAATTATGATAAAAACAGGCAACCCGGTTATAAGTATATATACAGAAATGACACCGAACCCGGAAACCATGAAGTTTGTTGCAAACAAACTTCTTTACCCGGGTAAAAGCATCGACTTTCAAGATGAATCTATAGCAACTCCATCGCCCCTGGCAATGGAACTTTTCAGTTTTCCTTTTATAAAATCCGTTTTCATTGCGAGTAATTTTGTTACGCTTACCAAAACAAATGAAACTGAGGACTGGCAAGATGTTATTCCTTCAATAAAACAATTTTTAAAAGAATATCTTGAAGAAGGAAAGCCGGTTGTAAACGAGGAAGATATTGCGGCCATGAAATCTGAAAGCAGTAACGAAGTTAGTGCTGACGATGATGATGTTGTTAAACGGATAAAAGAATTGCTTGAAAATTACGTTAAGCCAGCGGTAGAAATGGACGGCGGTGCTATACAATTTAAAAGCTACGAAGAGGGAAAGGTAAACCTTATGTTACAGGGAAGCTGCAGCGGCTGCCCATCTTCAATGATAACTTTAAAGGCAGGTATTGAGGGAATGATGAAGAGAATGATAC
>CAXSEB010000011.1:8369-12599 GCA_964235805.1 uncultured Chitinophagaceae bacterium
TAAGAGATGCTTTTTTGTTTTGTATGAGTTAGTTTTGATTCTGAAAATATTAATGTGAGTTTTATTGACCTCTGCCAGCAGTTTATTGATGGATTAAAGCAAACAACGCTGCTTGAGTATATCGCAGTTTTGTTTGGAATTGCATTTGTAATTTTTTTACGCCTGGAAAACATATTAGCATATCCAATTGGGATGATCAACACAGTCATCTATATATATTTGTATATTACTCACGGCTTATATGCAGATGCTTCTGTTAATTTTTATTATACAATTATGAGCATAATTGGCTGGAGAATGTGGGCAAAAAAAGGTGAAGGACAAAGCACATTATTAATCACAGAATCAAGTAGAAAAGAATGGATAGACGCTTTTGCTTTTTTCGTAATCTTTTGGAGTGCTCTCTACTTTGTATTGAATAAATTTACTGACAGCTCCGTTCCTATTGCTGATTCGTTTACATCCGCTGCAGCTTTCACTGGTATGTGGTTAATGAACAAGAAAAAAACCGAAAACTGGATATGGTGGATCATTACTAACCTTGCTTCAATACCATTAAATTTTTATAAGCATCTTGTATTTACAAGTTTCCAATACCTTGTTTTTTTAATACTTGCTGTTATGGGTTATATAACATGGATGAAAAAATTACAACCCAAAAATGGTTAAAAAAATTGTAGCCATAGGTCCAGAATCAACCGGAAAAAGCATGCTATGCCAACAGTTAGCCAGTCATTATAACACCTTGTGGGTGCCGGAATTTGCCAGGGAATATCTTGAAAAGAATGGCACTAAGTACACTTATGAAGATCTTCTCATTATTGCAAAAGGACAGATATCATTAGAAGAAGCATATACCGTAAACAAAATCCAAAGTTTAAAATCATCAATCCCAAATAAGTCAAGTTATAGTTCGCCATTCAGCACTGACAACTCAATGCTATTTATTGATACTGACATGTACGTTATGAAAGTGTGGTGTGAATTTGCTTTTGAAAAATGCCATAACTGGATTTTGAATCAAATTGCTGCAAGAAAATATGATCTTTATCTTCTTTGTAATATTGACCTCCCATGGGTAAAGGATAACTTAAGAGAATACCCAGACCTTGATACACGAGCAAGACTTTACGTTTATTACAAAGATATCATGATAAACCAAAACACGCCATGGGTTGATGTCTGCGGAAATTATGAACAAAGATTTGAAAGGGCTAAACAGGCAGTTGATTCAATTATTTAACAACTGCTCTTATGCATTCCAGGCAGATGGCGCTTATAAAAAAATATCACTTCACTTTATTTATATCTGCATGGACTTTCATAAATCTTTTACAGGCCAAATACACTGTTCTTTTAAACGATGAAGCTTATTATTGGGTTTATTCTAACTATTTGGACTGGGGATATTTTGACCATCCTCCAATGATTGCTGCTTTGATAAAAGCCGGTTATTCTTTATTTAGAAATGAACTAGGTGTAAGGTTTTTTATTGTATTATTAAATACACTCACACTTGTTATAATACGTCATTTATTAAGCCGGAAGAATGATGCATTATTCTATTTAATAGCATGCTCAATTGCGCTGATACAACTTGGTGGTTTTATCGCGGCACCGGATATACCATTGGTTTTTTTTACAGTACTTTTTTTCCTGGTGTATAAAAACTTTGTTGCTTCTTATTCATGGATGCAAGCTATACTCCTGGGGATTGTAATGTCGCTGTTAATGTATAGCAAATACCATGGGATACTTATTATTTTGTGTACCATAATATCTAACCCTGCACTTTTAAAAAGTGCTAAATCTTATATCGTAGTTTTTGTTGCCGTTTTACTGTTTACACCACACTTATACTGGCAGTACAATCATGGATTTCCCTCAGTTCAATATCATCTTTTTGAAAGAAATGAAACTTACAAGATATCTTATACAACAAAATACATTTTAGGGCAGTTACTATTAGCAGGCCCTTTTATGGGATGGCTTTTTATGTTTGGTGCATTTAAGTATCAAACAAAAAACCTGTTAGAAAGAGCTTTAAAGTTTTCCGAAGTTGGTATTTATTTATTTTTTCTTATCAGCACTTTTAAAGGTCGTGTGGAGGCAAATTGGACTGTACCAGCCATCATCCCTTTAATTATTTTAAGCCATCAATATTTTTACGATCATAAAAAATGGCAGCGCATTTTAATTTTTACTTTACCTATTACTTTAGCGGCTGTATTCTTTATTAGAATTTATCTTATTGCAGATAATAAGTTTCTTACCATTATTAATACAAATGAGTTTGAGCAAAATAAAACCTGGGCAAAACAAGTAACCATCATCTCTCACGGGCTGCCGGTAGTTTTTGTCAATTCGTATCAAAAAGCTTCTAAGTACTGGTTCTACTCTGGCCAACCATCCTTTTCATTAAACACTCCTGCATACCGAAGAAACAATTACAATTACTGGCCGGTTGAAAAATCAATGCAAAATAAACCAGTATATGCAATGTCGGTTTATGACCCATTAACTTTTATTGATAGTATAAAAACATCTGCGGGTGTTTTGAGAGGAAAGCGTGTTGATAACTTTTATTCTTACTCAAATATTCAACTAAAAGCAAAGGAATTAAGCTTTGATCAACAAAGAAGATTAAAGCTTACGTTAAAAGTAAATGGTACAGCTATTCCTAAATGGGATACAGCATTCCACTTACAATTACATATTTTTAAAGAAGACAAATTTTTATCTTCTTACCAGTTGCTGCGGGTTGACGCTTTCATGGCAGAACCATTTAAATTTGTAACAGCTACCCCTGTTACACTCCCTGCCGGCAATTATTTTGCAAGAGTTGCTATAGAAACGGCATTGGCAGGGTATCCATCTTTAAACAGCACTAACATAATAGTGCCTATAAGATAATTACCTGATGAGTTTTTTTATATCAGGGTCTGATTCCAGGTTGTTCATTTGTCTAATGATCCATGGATATCGTGATGCAACATGTTTTGATAAAGGCTTTACTGTGTATCCTTTTGGGTTGGGCAGGCAGGCAGCAATCATAGCAGACTGAACGCGGGTTAAAGTTTTCGCTGACCTGTGAAAGTATTTTTTTGCAGCGGCTTCTGCACCAAAAACGCCTTCGCCCATCTCAGCAACATTAAGATAAACCTCTAAGATTCTTTTTTCAATCATAAAAGTGAAGTAAATCTCAAGGCCTTTTCTAAAGTAACCACCATGCTGCCATAAAAAAACGTTTTTTGCAACCTGCTGACTTATAGTGCTTGCTCCTCGTAATGATCTTCCTTTTTTATTATGCTTTCTTGCTTTCTCAATACTTTTAAAATCAAACCCATCATGGTCAGGAAACAATTGATCTTCAGCACACATTACCGCAAGTTTTACATTCGGACTCATGCTATCTAAACTGATATAATCTCTTTTTAAACCATTTCCTTTAAGTGCACTTACAAGCTGTGTGATAGTTATGGGCGGATTTATCCATTTGCAAAACAGGATATAAAGAACTGAAAAAATAAACCCGTATAAAAAAACTTTCAGTATAAATCTGAATGCTTTTGTAACAATGTTTTTATTTGGCTTGGTAGCGGAGTTGCGTCGCAATGATGTACACTATTTTGTTCCAATATATTCCAGGTGATACTTTTTGCCAATTGTATAACTGCCCGAGCTTGCTTTTGAAAGAGCATATCCTGCAGCACCCAAAACGGCTGCACCAATTACCAATTTAGGACTTGCATGGTACTGATCACCGGGCTTTGTAAAGATCCAGGTGCCAAGCCCGATTGTTGTAATTAGTATGCCGCCGCCCATTAAACTACCGCCACTTGCCGCAACATTAAACCCTTTTTGCTTAGTACCAATCTTTAAAATATCCTTATAATAAATCCTGCTGCGGTAAGTAGCAACGGTATCTATTATATACACACCCATGCTTGTTGGTATCTGTCTTATATCATACTCTAACAAGTTGATTGAATCTTTTTGGATCGAGTTTATATGGCCTGAATAATACCTTACAGGCGTGGTAAAAGAAACATCGCTTCCTGTGAACATTGTTTTGATAGTAAAGTGATCCTTTTTAAGAAGAATAAAATCGTTTTGAGCGACACCCGTTTGCCAATACATAAATAGTACTAAAAAAACCAGGCCTTTTCTCATTTAAAATTTATTACTTTTTTTTAATGAAGTATAAAACTCCGGCTAACAAAGCTGCGC
>CAXSEB010000011.1:12609-17441 GCA_964235805.1 uncultured Chitinophagaceae bacterium
CGCCAAATACAAGTAATATAAACCCTGAAATCTTGTTAATGAGCCTGATATTTTTTATGGTAAGCTTTGAGCGTAGTTTGCCTGCCAGCGTTACCTTACCTACATCTGCAGACATATTGATAAAAAGACAGGTACAAAATATTAATATCCTTTCTTTTAAAGAATGGGTAATTGCAATAGCAGTTGCAGAAGTTAACCAAAAGGCCATCACTGCAGGGTTTAACGTGTTTACCAAAAACCCGGAAAGAGCAATTTTTACATGATCACTGCTCTGCAGAGGAGGAAGTTTTACATCTTCAGGATGAAGACTTACTTTTTTAAAAAAGAGATAAAATATACCCATACTCATTAAAAAAGCGCTCCCGGTGATGCCAATAGGTTTTTTAAAATCAAGCAACGTAGTAACAAACTCTGAAAAAACATTACTTAAAAAAACCCATAAAATATCGCTGAGCCATACACCTGCCACAAAACTGAACCCACCTTCTCTTCCATTATTAATGCTTTGCTTTATAATTGTAAAAATTACCGGCCCTACAGATATGGCTAATAAAAGCCCCATTGCCAAACCTTTAAGCAAAGCTTCTATCATCTCCTTAATCTATTAGTAAAATATAATGCGGGTAAATTGAAATCAACTGTAACAGTTGAAATAATGTAATGCAACAGGTTAGTGTACGGTTTCTTCCTTTAAAAATTTTTTCCAATCTTCCAGCATCCTGCCTTTCAGCACTCTTGGAAATTTATGCTGGCCACCCACCTTTCCTTTACGCCTCATGAAATCCATGAAAGTTTTTTCGCTGAGCACATCTACAAAAACTTCTTTTAAGGCATGCCTTCTTTCAACCTCATAATCGTCGTTTAATTCTTTTAGCTTGTTATCAATTTTAACGCGAAGCTCTTCAGCATTTACACTATCATCAGTAGCAATAAACCAGTGATGAGCAAAGAAACTTCCATGAGGTACACCTGCCACTGTAAATTCGGGTATACAAATGTTTAGTTCATCACTTACAAGCTGAACAGCATTATTCATATTATCAACACTGAGGTGCTCTCCCACCAAGCTTAAAAAATGCTTTGTTCTGCCAGTGATAATTATTTCGCATTTTTCAAGGTCAGTAAAGCGAACTGTGTCTCCTATTAGATATCGCCATGCGCCGGCGTTAGTGCTTATTAATATTGCATAATCTTTACCTTCTTCAACCTCATGTATCATAAGAGCCTTCGGCTTTGCAACCATGTTACCCTCAGAGTCAAAATTTTTCTCATCAAAAGGAACAAATTCAAAAAAAATATTACTGGTTAATGCAAGCCGCATTCCCTTAGCATCCTGCCGGTTCTGATAAGCTAAAAAACCTTCGCTTGCTAAATAGGTTTCAATGTATGTTATAGGTTTACCAAGTAGTTTTTTAAATCCTTTTTTATAAGGCTCTAAAGCCACACCACCATGCACATAAAACGCAAGGTTTGGCCATATTTCATGAATATGTTTCAGGTTATACCTTTCAATTACTTTTTCCATGCAAAGCTGCACCCATGCAGGCACACCTACTAAAAACGCAATATCCCACTCAGGTGCCCTTTCCACAATTTCATCCAATTTTTTTGTCCAGTCTTTTTCCATGGCAATTTTCTTCCCAGGCTTGTACATTCCCTGGAACCAAAAGGGAATGTTTTTGGCCTGTATGCCACTCAGGTCTCCTGCAAAATAAGTTGTCTCTTTTTGTAATTGAGTGCTGCCTCCCAACATAAGCCATCCACGCCCTACGGAACTTTTAGGCACTTTTGAGTAAGAAGCCAGGCTTATTAACTGCCTGATACTCGTTAATAAATTTGATCTTATTAATTCCTTGGTAACCGGAATAAATTTGCTTGATGTATCACATGTGCCACTGCTTAATGCAAAAAATTTTATAACGCCGGGCCAGCAAACATCCGGTTTTCCATCGCGGCTTTTATGCCACCATTCTTTATATATACTGCTGTAATTGTAAGTAGGCACAAGGTGTTGAAAATACTTGCCAGGATGGCGGCTCAATAAAATCTCATCAAACTTATACTTTTGCCCGAACTCTGTAAAGCGGGCTACGCGTAACATTCTTTTTAAAACTTTCAATTGCTGTTGCTTTGGCGAACTAAGCGGCAAAGAAAGTACCCTTGCAATTGTTTTAGGCAGTTTGATATCGATAAAAGCCATTAACAAACTTTGGTTAGGAAAAAACAAATTTAATGAATTGTTACCCCATATGCATCAATAATTTATAAATGGTAAGCGCAAAAATAATTTTAACAGTTTTATGTAAAGAGATATTTAATACAATAGTTATTCCTTGAACTAACTATTAATTTGAGGAACATAACCGGTGATATATATATATCGCTTAGTTATGCTTAATTTCTTCTACTTCTCTTTTGGTGACGGTTTCCCAATAGTTTATATATTCTTCGAGGTTTATTTTAGAAATAATGTTTTGAGCCTGGGGATGTACTTGTTTGATTGCTTCCATCAATATTGAATAAGGCCTATAGCCCGTAACGATAATTCCCTTGTGAGATGAACCTTTGATTATCATGGTTGGGAAACGATTTATATTTTTGTATTGCACTTCCTGTAAATCTTTTCTAAATGCCTCAAGCCCATTATCATTATTAAGATCGCTCTTAAATTTTTCAAGTTGAAAATCGTATTGAGGTAATTCAGAAAGTTTATTTGCGGTTTCCACAAGCACATCTTCCTTTGCAATGTTTTTTCCTTCCAACATTATTGTTTCACGAAGTAACCGTAGATATTTTTGTCCGCATTTTTTTGATTGCAGCTCTGCACATTTTACTGCAATACATGCTAGATAAGAAGAAGCTGGAGGGTCTCTCATCCAAATGACAGAATCCATAGGCATACCGGAAACTTGTTGAGCATGCATCCATACCGGCCCCATTTGAATCGGGCGACTAACAGAATTAACATCATCATGATAGTTTTTCCACCCTGATAATAAGCCACCCATACAATACCGCCAGTTAACTTGGCCGCTATAAGTAAATTGAAGTTTACGCAACTGCGGTTCCATACCCCAACTCCAACAACAAAGCGGATCAGTGTAGTAAATAATGTCTAACTGATCCGCCTTTTCCTGTCCTCTTTGCTCAACTATTTTTTCTTCAGTTTCATCTACCATTCTGCATTTGTTCTTTAAAACCATTAGAGCCGTTTTCCATAACATCTGTTATCATATCAGCAGCATTTAATGGTTCATTCCATTGCATCGGACCCATAGGTGCCACTTTATTAATGTATTCCTTTTTTGCTTTGCCCATCTCTTCATTTAAGCTTTCTACCATTTTCTCAGTGCGTTCAGTTCCCATTGCTTTTTGATCAAGTAAGCTATTGGTTTGCATTACATGCTTTATTGGATCCTCAATGTATTGCCATGATTCCCCTAATTGTGTGCTTTCTCCCTGGTTCCAGGGGCCCCGTATCTCATTGCCGCTTGACATGTTGAAGTACAAATTGCTAAAGCGTGGCTCACCCTGCAAAGTACCCATAGGAAAGTTAGGTGATATTGTTCCTAACGCTGCTTCAAACATCTGGTAATGCGCTACTTCCCTTGTCATTAAAAATCTAAGTGTTTCTTTTACATAAGGATCGGTGGTAAACTGTAATAGATATTCGTACACCATTTTTGCACGGGTTTCTGCACCCATATCAGATCTGAGTTCAGACGTTAGCTCTCCCTGTACGTCGCCATTGATATATGCAGCAGTCCATGGAACTCCCTGGCTGTTGGTATAACAAGGCCCACCGGCGCTCCCCACAAGAAATTGCGGAGCTACCATTCCCTGGTGTATTACTTCTTCCTTAGCAGCCTTTCCGTTAAGTAGTTTCATTATCTCCGATTTTTCTGCAGCGTCTTTTAAATCGCCATTGATTCCTGTTAGCAGCATTTGAATTGTAGCACCAACAATTTCAAGATGGCTAAACTCTTCTGTGGCAATGTCCATTAGCAAATCATATTTATCCGGGTATGGATTTTTTGCCCCAAAGGCCTGTCCAAAATATCTTAAAGCAGCAGCTAACTCCCCATTAGCTCCGCCAAACTGTTCTAACAACAGAGTAGCAAAAGCCGGATCAGGCCTGGATACTCGTGCGTTAAATTGTAGTTCTTTAACATGGTAAAACATATAGCTAAATTTAAAGGTAATTTTTTTAAAAGGCAATTAAAAAAACATCATAAAATCATGCCACTAACCTGTTTATACATACATATCTTTATTAACATGCATAAAATCGTTACCGAGATAAATATGCCATATCTTCAATCTGATGTCTTTACTTAAGAACTAAAAACCGCCATTAGTTTTTTATTCATAATGTAAGAAGGTAGAGGTTACTTTTTTAGTAATGCCGCATAAACTTTTAAATAACATCTTGTTGCCAAAATTTATAAACTAATGGCTAAGATTTAATTACCAACAAGAGATATAATTTGATATCCAAAATAAACATCATGACAGCAGAACACCAGCGCCTTGCTGATAATCTACATAAAAAAAATCCGTTGGAGCAATGGGGGCCTTACATGAGCGAGCGCCAATGGGGCACAGTACGTGAAGATTATGGGCCGTATGGTGACGCCTGGAATTATTTCCCTTATGACCACGCACATTGCAGAGCTTACGTTTGGGGAGAAGACGGGATAGCAGGCATATCAGATTACTTTCAAAATCTTTGTTTTGCAATTTCTGTGTGGAATAGAAAGGATAGTATTTTAAAAGAGCGCCTTTTTGGTCTTGGAAATAATGATGGCAATCATGGTGAAGATGTAAAGGAA
>CAXSEB010000012.1:0-16986 GCA_964235805.1 uncultured Chitinophagaceae bacterium
GATTAGCAATATTTTCTGGTAATAGTTGTACAATATCCGGCACAGATCTTCGTTTTTTAAGAGGCAAATTTAACATTATCTAATCGCATTAAAATTGGTGCGCTTAATAACTTTGCGCCGTTAACCTAAAAAATGAAAACCATCCTGATTATAGGCAGCTTCTGCCTTGTATTACTTTCCGCCTGTAAAAAAGAATATGTTGCTGCCGATAAAAGCAATGTTAAGAGTAATTCTTTTCCCGCTTCTTTCACTCAATACACTATAAAAAAAGGTCAGCAATATTGTGATAAGAGTATGTTTAATGCTGTTGAATATTCTGAGTTGAAGTTTACTGTAAAGTTTGATAGTAGTGCAATCTATAAAACTTCAGATCCTTCAAACCAGTATGACATAAATAAGCTTTACGGCTTCTCCGATAACGACTCTGCACATCATCTTTACAGTGCAAGGTTTGGGTGGAGGTGGAGTGATAATGCTCTTCGCATTTTTGCATATATATACAATAATGGTGTAAGAGATTTAAAAGAGTTAGGAAAGATAGATATTGGAACTGAAAACAATTGCTCTATAAAAGTACAGGAAGGGCATTATATTTTTTCATTGAATAACAACACTGACACGCTGCTACGCACAAGTAAAACAATAAAGGGGAAAGGTTATAAACTTTATCCATACTTTGGCGGAGATGAGACTGCACCACACGATATTACTATTTTTATAAAGGAGGTTGAAGTAAATTAACCGGCATTATTCCATACATTATCGAACCTTATAGCAGCAGAACAACTCTCTTTAAAGAAGAAATCAAATCTCTTTGGATTCACAGTAGCATTTCCATAGCTATTTTGCTCTAATGTATAAATTTCTATTTTTTTAAACTGAGCATCAACAATAAGATAATACTTTACTTTTTGCAATTGATAGATTTCCATTTTCTCTCCCCTGTCCTTAGAAGCTGTGGATGGCGATAGTACTTCGATAACAAGTGCCGGTGAAAAATCTAAATATTTCTTTTCTATTTTTTCACAAACCACTAAAACATCAGGCTGAACAATTGTATCTTCTGACACTTTCCAGTCTAATGGCGGATATACTGTACAATCTTTACAATCAACCAAAGCCTCTTCAAGTAAAATTGACAGCTTCAAACATACTCTTTGATGTTCAGGCACAGGAAGCGGGCTCATTGCATATGGCATTCCTTCAATTATTTCCCAGCGCCCTTCCCACTGGCAATAATCGTTGTAAGTATAATGCGGGCGGTATCTTTCTGCAATTGACATATAGTAAAATTAAAAAATTATTTCTTCAAGCTGTCTATTGTAAATCCTGTTATTTTGTATTTATCTTTTAATTTTCTATGATAAGATCGTTAACGCCGTTTCTTCTTGCCTTTTTTTGTTTTCACTTTTCGTTCGCACAATATAGTATCTCTGCGGCCGCAAAGAGCTGGTCAGATAGTGTTTTTAATACGTTATCAGATACTGAAAGGATTGCACAGCTCATGGTACTTAGGGTGAGCGAAAAAACTGCAGGAGGCGTAATTTTCCATGATGAGAAAGTAGCTGATGCTATAAAAAGATACAACATCGGTGGAATTGTTTTATTCCAGGGTGGACCTGTAAAGCAGGCAACTATGGTAAATAATTTACAAGCTGTTGCCAAAACCCCGCTTATGGTTTGCATTGATGCAGAATGGGGACTGGGCATGCGTTTCGACAGCATTATACCTTTGAATCACCAGTTAATGTTAGGCGCTTTACCCAATGCATCAATCATATATCAATACGGCAAACTTGTTGGCAGCCAATGTAAACGTGCAGGCATCCAGGTGAACTATGCGCCTGTTGTTGACATAAATAACAATGCAAATAATCCTGTTATAAACGACCGTTCTTTCGGCGAAGACAAGTATAAGGTTGCCTTATTTGGCGTTCAATACATGAAAGGTTTGCAGGATGAAGGTGTGCTTGCGTGTGCTAAACACTTTCCCGGCCATGGAGATGTTGCTGTTGATTCGCATTTTGATCTGCCGGTAATCAGCAAGACAAGAGCACAATTAGATTCCATGGAACTTTATCCTTTTCGTGAGATGTTTAAAGCCGGTGCCGGAAGTGTAATGATTGCACATTTGTATATCCCTGCAATTGATAGTGCACCTAACCGGGCTACTTCTATCTCAAAAAATAATGTAACCGGTTTATTAAGAAATGAATTAGGTTACCAGGGCCTAACCTTTACAGATGCGCTTGATATGAAAGGTGTGGCCAAATTTTTTCCCGGAGGTGAAATTGCGGTTGAATCACTAATTGCTGGAAATGACATTCTCTGTTTGCCGGGTGATGTGGCTGAAAGTATGGCCAAAATTAAGGAAGCAATCACGAACGAAAAACTCACCTGGAATGACGTCTATTTAAAATGCAGGAAAGTTTTAGCACTTAAGTATATGTATGGCGTACCTCAAAGAAGCCCTGTTGATACTAATCATTTAGCTGAGGACATCAACAGCAAAGTAGATGATTTGAAAAAGCTGGTTGCAAAAAATGCCATCACTTTGTTAAGCAGGAAAGAAGAAACGTTTTATCCGTTAGCTGTTGCGCAACACATTGATTCATCTAAATCTATCGCTTATGTAGGTGTAGGAATTAATGCTGATAATGGATTTGCGAAAAGGATGAGAACTGATTATAATGCAGATATATTTCTTTTTGATTTTAGACAGGATAGCCGCAGGGTTTTATCAACTGTTGAATTAATAAAAAAACGCTACAAGTACGTAGTAATAGGTATTCATAACTATGGCCGTTTCCCGGCAAATAATTTCGGTATAAGTGACAATGCGCTTGGCCTTGTTCACCAGCTTCAGCAACAAACAAACGCGATCACCTTTGTATTTGGAAATCCCTACGCCATTAAAAACTTTTGTGAAGCGCCGGATTTAGTTGCCTGCTATGAAGATGATGATATAATTCAAAATGCTGCAATGGATTTTTTACAAGGCAAAGGATCTGCGTTAGGTACATTGCCTGTAACAGTTTGTGATAAATACCATTATGGCAGCGGAATAATTGTAAGTAAAAACAGTCTGCCTGTAGCATTGCCGGCGCAAAGTGATTTCAACTACGAAAGGTTAGCTGTGATTGATTCGATTGCCAATGATGCGATTTTAAAAGAAGCAACGCCCGGATGTGTGGTGTTGGTAGCAAAAGGTGGTAAAATCTTTTATCAAAAAGCCTTCGGAAAATATGATTATAATAGCAACGACCCGGTAACGCTTTCTTCAATATATGACATGGCATCGGTCACAAAGATATGTGCTACAACCCTGGCTATAATGAAATTGTATGAGCAGGGTAAGATAGAACTTTCAAAAACTTTAGGTGAATATCTACCTTGGGTAAAAGGATACAATAAAGGAAACTTATCTATAAAAAATATTCTGCTGCACCAGGCAGGCCTTGCCGCCTGGATTCCATTTTATAAAGAAACATTGGATAGTTCCCAGGCTCCGCTTACAACTATTTACTCTTCACATCAAACCGATTCTTTTAATATACGGGTAGCTGAAAATTTATTTCTTCGTAACGATTGGAGAGATACAATGTATGAACGCATATTACAAAGTGCATTAACCCAGCGGGGCAAATATGTTTACAGTGATAACGATTTTATTTTTTTGGGAAAGATTGTTGAGCAGTTGACCGGAACATCATTAGACAAATATGTGCAGCAACAATTTTACGACCCATTGGAATTAACTTCAACCGGATTTACTCCGCGTGAAAAATTTCCGTTAGATCGGATAGCACCAACAGAAAAGGAAAAGACTTTTAGAACGCAACAATTGCTTGGCGATGTGCATGACCCCGGAGCTGCTATGTTTGGCGGTGTTGCAGGGCATGCAGGCCTGTTTAGTGATGTAAATGATCTGGCCGTTATTATGCAAATGTTGCTTAACGGCGGAATATATAATGGACATACTTATCTTAAAAAAGAAACGATTAAATTGTTTACTGCGTATCATTCGCCAGTAAGCCGCAGAGGCTTTGGCTTTGATAAACCTGAAAAAGACAATCAAAAAAGAACTGAGCCTTATCCGTGCAAATCTGCATCAGCACTAACTTTTGGCCATACAGGCTTTACAGGCACATGCGTTTGGGCAGATCCTAAATATAACCTCATATTTATTTTTTTAAGCAACCGGGTAAATACAAATGAAGGCGATACCAATAAACTTTTAAAATTAAATGTAAGAGGTAAGATACAAGAGGCTATCTACAAAGCGTTAAATTAATAAATTATGTTTTAATATTACATAATAATATCTGTACAACGCTTTACCACATAAACCGCCGACATACCAATTTGAAGAAAGTCCTGATTATTGTAATTGTTTTTCTCTTTTGTTCCTGTAAAGATGAATATACCATTTGCGATTTACCCACTGCAGTTAGAATGAAGTGTGGACTTTATCACGTTAATGCAGGAACAGAAACTGAAGCTCCAGCGCCGTTATTAATGGTTACAAAACTTTCTTCGCCTACTCCTGATTACGCAATAGCTATGGCACCACGTTTCAGCTTAGCACTAAACCCGATTGCAGACTCTGTACAATATCAAATAAGTGTGATACAAGCGTCAACCCCTGATACAGTTACTTTTTCTTATACTTCTCAGCTGGTAAATATATCTGCCATTTGCGGTGATGTGTATGTTAACAATCTTATTAAGGTAAGCACCACAATGCATACACTTGATTCAGTAAAAACTGTAAGCAGCACCATCAACACCACTACCGGCGAAAACATACGAATCTATTTTTAAGTCTGGGGTAACTTCCGATTCTTTTCCATAAAGAACATTCATATATTGCATTAAAGGTTGCAGGAATTAATTGCTAAACGAAAAAAGTACAATTATGGGCTACCCATATCAGATAAGCTCTTTACAGCATTACAAAGAAACTTATAAAAGAAGTGTTGAAGATCCTGAAGGCTTTTGGCAAGAAGTAGCTGAGAATTTTACATGGAATAAAAAATGGGATAAAGTACTTGAATGGAACTTTAAAGAACCAAATATAAAATGGTTCATTAACGGCAAATTAAACATTACTGAGAATTGCCTGGATAGATGGGCGCAGTCACAACCTGATGTTATTGCATTGCTTTGGGAACCAAATGATCCCCAAGAACAACATCGCTCACTATCTTATAAAGAATTACATTTTAAAGTTTGCCAGTTTGCCAATGTTCTTAAAAAAAACGGCACTGTAAAGGGAGACCGCGTTTGTATCTATATGCCCATGGTTCCTGAACTTGTAATTGCGATTTTAGCTTGCGCAAGAATTGGTGCAATTCATTCAGTTATATTCGGCGGTTTTTCAGCACAAAGTATTAAAGATAGAGTTCAGGATGCAGAATGCAGATGTGTAATTACTGCAGACGGAGCAAATCGCGGCAACAAGCAAATTGCTTTAAAAGCCATAATAGATGAGGCTTTACAAAGCTGCCCTTCAGTAAAAAAAGTAGTGGTTTTAAACCGCACCGGCCAGGCAATAAACATGCTGGCTAACCGTGATGTGTGGTGGCATGACGAAATAAGCGACGTAGAACAACATGGAAATCTCCAATGCTTACCTGAAATTATGGATGCTGAAGACACTCTTTTCATTCTGTATGCATCAGGCTCCACCGGAAAGCCAAAAGGAGTTGTTCATACTTGCGGCGGTTACATGGTATATACCAATTACACATTTGTAAACGTTTTTCAATATCAACAAGGACAAATCTTTTTTTGCACTGCGGATATAGGCTGGGTAACAGGACATAGTTACATTATTTACGGACCTCTTTCCGCTGGAGCAACGTCATTAATGTTTGAAGGCACACCTACCTGGCCGGATGCCGGAAGATTTTGGGATGTGGTGGATAAACACAAAGTAAATATCTTGTATACAGCGCCCACTGCTGTTCGTAGCCTGATGGCGTATGGCTTAGATCCGGTACAAAACAAAAGCTTGGCAAGCCTGAAAGTATTAGGCACTGTAGGTGAACCAATTAATGAAGAGGCGTGGCATTGGTATCACGAACGTATTGGAAAAGGAAATTGCCCGGTTGTTGACACCTGGTGGCAAACAGAAACTGGCGGTGTTATGATATCTAATTTAGCAGATGTAACTCCTCAAAAGCCCGCACATGCAACCCTTCCTTTGCCTGGCATTCAGCCTGTATTGATGAACGAAAAAGGTGAAATAATTAAAGGCACTGATGCAGCAGAGAATGCGTTGAATAATCTAAATACGCACAGTGAAGGTGCCGGAAACCTTTGTATAAAATTTCCGTGGCCGGGCATGTTGCGCACAACCTATGGAGATCATGAAAGATGCCGGCTAAATTATTTTACTTCGTATCCCAATTTATATTTTACAGGAGATGGCTGCCTTTATGATGCTGAAGGCTTTTACAGAATTACAGGAAGAGTTGATGACGTACTAAACGTTAGCGGGCATCGCATAGGCACTGCAGAAGTAGAGAATGCAATTGATATGCACCACAATGTTATAGAGAGTGCTGTTGTTGGCTTTCCTCACGATATAAAAGGCCAGGGCATCTACGCCTATGTTATTATAGAAACCCGTCACGATGATGAAAATGTAATGAAACAGGATATTTTGAATATTGTCTCAAAAGCTATCGGCCCTTTTGCTAAACCTGATAAAATTCAATTTGTGTCAGGCTTGCCTAAAACAAGAAGTGGAAAGATAATGAGACGCATTTTAAGGAAAATCGCTGAAGGCGAATCGCAAAATATTGGGGACACTACTACCCTGCTTGATCCTACTGTTGTTGAAGAGATATTGAAGACAAAAGTGTGATCAATGCTTTGAAAGAATGTTATTGCAAGTTTTTATTTTAATTTTTATTAATTTTTATGATAAAAAAGATCAGTGTTTTATTTTCCATTATTTACAGTCTCCTGGCCTGTAACGATACGCATAATGCGTCAAAAGTTCAACCGGATTTTTTGGCAAAAAACATCGATACCACAGTTAACCCGGCAAATGATTTCTTTTTATATGCTGAGGGCAACTGGCTAAAAAACACGGAGATACCTGAAGAAGAAAGTTCGTGGGGCATAGGGAATCTTGTACAGGAAGAAATTTACAGCAGGCTAAGAAAGATAAACGAAGATGCATTAAACAAAAGTTCGGGTAAAGGTATCGAACAACAAATAGGAGACTTTTGGTACAGCGGAATGGATACGTTATCAATGGAAAAACTGGGGCTTCAGCCTTTGACGCCTGATCTTGATAACATTAACAAAATTCAAACAACCAAAGATTTGATAAATGTAACAGCAGATTTTCATAACAAAGGAATTAGAGTACTGTTCAACGATTTTGTACAACAGGACGATAAAAACAGCGAAGCATACGCTTATCAAATGAGCCAGGGAGGCCTGGGGATGCCCGATAGAGATTATTATTTTAAGACTGATGCAAGAAGTGAAGGTGTTCGCAAGGCTTATAAAACTTACCTGATAAAAACTTTTATAGAACTGGAAGATGATAGTGCTGCAGCTGTTAAAAAATCTAACGCTGTTTACGACCTTGAAACACGACTTGCCAAAGCAAGCCGCCAGATCTCAGCGTTGCGGGATCCGTACAAAAACTATAATAAGATGGACGTGCAGGGCCTGAAGCATTTATCATCAAATATTGATTGGTCTTCTTATCTTAAAATTATTAGTACACACAACATTGACTCAGTAATTGTTGGGCAGCCTGAATTTTATAGTACTTTAAATCATGAGCTTCAATCAACGCCAATAGATGACTGGAAGAACTATTTGCGATTTCATTTGATAGAAAGCAATGCCTCTTATTTAGATAAAAAAACTTACAATAATTTTTTTGAATATCGCAAAAGCCTTAGTGGCGCTGTAGTTCCGAGGCCAAGGTGGAAAAGAGTGTTAGATGCCGAGGAAGATGCAATGGGTGAAGCTCTGGGGCAAATTTTTGTAAAAGAATATTTTAATGAGGATGCAAAAAAACGTTATTCAGCCCTTGTAGAAAATATTCGTGAGGCTTACAAAGACAGGATTAAGAATCTTACCTGGATGAGTGACAGTACAAAAGATAAGGCATTGCATAAATTGAACAGCATTACTAAGAAGGTAGGATATCCTGATAAATGGAAAGACTTTAGTGCCTTAAAAATTGATAGAGGCCCATTTGTATTAAATATGCAAAGAGCAAATGTCTGGTGGCAGAATTACATGATCAATAAACTGGGCAAACCTATTGACAAAACAGAATGGATGATGACACCTCAAACATGGAATGCATATTATAACCCCGCAAATAATGAAATAGTTTTGGCCGCAGGCGCTTTTGCTGTGCCTGGCACTAAAGATCAGGACCTTGACGATGCCTTTATATACGGATATGCTGCAGCGTCAACCATTGGCCATGAAATGACTCACGGTTTTGATGACCAGGGAAGGCAGTATGACGAAAAAGGTAATTTGCATAACTGGTGGTTAACCACTGACGAAAAGCAATTTAAGGACCGGGCACAAAAAATAATACAAGAATATAACCAATTTAATCCTGTTGATACTTTGCATATAAATGGTGACGCAACACAGGGAGAAAATATTGCTGATCTTGGCGGATTGTTACTGGGACTTGATGCTTTCAAAAAAACAGATGCTTATAAAAATGGTAAAATGATAGGCGGCCTTACTCAACTTCAAAGATACTTTCTTGGCTATGCTTATAGCTGGATGTTTAAGGAAAGAAAAGAAAGACTCGCAAGCCAGGTGATGACTGATGTTCATTCTCCTGCCAAAGAAAGAGTAAATGGAATAGTGGTAAACGTGCCGGAATTTTACGCTGCTTTTAATATAAAGCCGGGCAGCAAAATGTATAAAGATGATAGCTTGCGGGTGCATATATGGTAAGAGGTGAGTTTGATATTTTAAACTCAATCTTAAATTTTGTTGTTACAACAATGGACCCAAAACAAATAAATATCAGTGATTATACTTACCATTTACCTGCTGATAAAATAGCGCATCATCCTTTGCCTGAACGGGATCAATCCAGGTTGCTAATCTGTAACAAAGGAGAAATTACAGAAGACATTTACAAAAACATAGCGAATTATCTTCCTGAAAACAGCCTGCTAATTTTTAATGATACAAAGGTTATACAAGCAAGAATATTATTTACAAAACCCTCCGGTGGAACAGTAGAGCTTTTTTGTTTAGAACCATATCTGTTGAAGAACGATTACCACCTTGCGTTAAGCACAACCAACTCGGTACTTTGGCGATGCATGATAGGAGGAGCGAGTAAATGGAAAACAGGAGCATTGGAAAAAAAAATTTGTATAGATGATATACAAATAACCCTTAAAGCTGAGCTGAAAAAAAAAGATACTGACGCCTATGTTTGTGAATTTAGCTGGCTGCCTTCACATTTAAGTTTCGCAGAAATTATAGAACAAGCAGGTGAAATACCGTTGCCTCCATATATAAAAAGAAAAAATGATGAAGAGGATAAAAAAAGATACCAAACCATTTATGCAGCGCACGAAGGTTCAGTAGCAGCACCTACTGCAGGATTACATTTTACCCAAAATATCTTTTCTTCTTTTAAAAAGAAAAACATTAGCATTGATTTTATTACACTTCATGTTGGCGCAGGAACCTTTAAGCCTGTGAAAGCTGAGTTACTGGCTGATCACATAATGCATGCGGAATATATTGAAGTTACAATTCCTTTCCTTGAAAACATTGTTCAACATGCAAATGAAAACATAATTGCTGTAGGTACAACTTCTTTGCGAACACTGGAAAGTGTTTATTGGATGGGTGTAAAAACATTATTATATTCCAATTCCACTGAAGAAGATATCTATATTAAGCAGTGGGAAGTTTATGAGCTTCCTTTGATGGAACAAACCGTGACATATAAAGCCGCCTTTCAATCTCTAAAAAACTGGATGCAGACAAATAACAAGGAAAAGCTATTTATTAAAACGCAAATCATAATTGCTCCGGGGTACAAGTTCAAGATAATTAAAGCTCTTGTTACTAATTTTCACCAGCCTAATTCAACCTTGCTATTATTGGTTGCGGCAATAGCAGGATACCAATGGAAAAAAATATATCAATATGCCCTGGAAAATGGTCTTAGATTTTTAAGCTATGGAGATGGATGTCTTATTTACAACCATGGGTAATGTTCCCAATATAAATTTAATCATTTGAATATTTGCCTCCTTGGCGGTGAATATCACTTCTGAATAGTTACCGGGGTGCCTGCAGGAATGTAACTATACAGGTCTTTTGCTTCGCTGTATTTTAATGAAACGCAACCATCAGTCCAGTTTTGAAAATAATCTACGGTCCATTCTTCGCCGGGCCTTGTAGCATGTATCGCAATACCATTACCTAATTTTGCATTCGCGGGAATTAGTCCTTTATTTATTCTTTCCTTAAATTTTTTAATGCTTTCATCATTAGGAAAATCAAGCAGCAACTCAGGTCCCCATTTAGGATGTATCTTCTTAAGCAGAATTTTAAAATGTCCTTCAGGGGTTCTTTTGTCCCCTTCCATGTATTTATCATTCAAATCATTGCTGCCAAAAACGACAGGGTAAGTTGCATACCAACCTTCAGCATCATAAACTTTTAATTCGTAATCTGATTTATCGATAATAATATAATAAGGGTTGTCCGAAACTGGAGCAATTTTTTTTACTGTTTTTTTTGGTGACTTATGATATACCTTTTTATGATTAGGCTTTTCAGTAAATGCAAATAAGCTGAAAGAAATAAAGAAGATAAAACCTAAACGAAAGAAAGAGTAGCGCATTTACCAACAACGTTTGTACAAATATATTTCAAACGTTATGCCTCTACTTATCTTTTAATTAAACAGGGTGATATTTAACTTTCTATTGAACAAAAGATGATGTTTGAAGAACACGTAAAGTCAATCCTGAAATATTTGTTGTTCATCTCTTTCTTCTACTGAAATTTTCCTGATAAAATCATCATAACCATCATCATCATGATCACTGTATACGCCGTAAGCATCCATACTGTAGCCGATTAAGCCATCCTTTGCCTCAATAACGTAAATGATGGATGAGTCTGACGGATCAGATTCTCCTTCAAAACGATAGGTTCTTACTATTTTTAAATCTTCGGGATTATAGACTTTACCTGTGCCAGCAGTAAAACCTTCGGGAGTCATTCTAAACTCTTTATCATGTTTTTTTATTCTTAACTTTTCCAGCACAGAACTTACGGTGGTCATTTCACCTGGCTTATTTGGTTCCATAAAATTATAATTGATAATTGATTACAAATAAGGAAAGCAAATCCTGTTCCCTTTAGACCAAGCAGCAAACAAATTTGTGTAACAATAGAATATTAAAGAGACTGGTAAACTTTTATCTTATTGTACAACGTTTTTCTGTCAATCTTTAAAATTTCAGCAGCTTTCGTTTTATTAAAATTTACATCTTTTAAAACGTTCATGATAGTATCGTATTCAGCTTTTGCTGCAGCGTCTTTAAGGTCAAGATCTTTAGGCACAACAAAATCACCTTTTGAATTTTCTGTAGAGTGCTCGTAAACATAAGAATTGGCAATTTCCCATGGTAAAACTTTAGCACTTATCTTTCCTGAAGGTGTTAACAAAACCGCCCTGCGAACAACATTGCGGAATTCTCTTAAGTTACCAGGCCAGCTATAATTTAAAAACATTTCCATTACATCATCATCATAACCTTCAACATTTTTTCCAAGTTCCCTGTTAGTTTTATCAAGAAAAAAATCTGCAAAAAGCGGGATATCAACTTTACGATTTCTTAAAGGAGGAAGGTTAATAGAAAACTCGTTAAACCTGTGATAAAGATCTTCACGGAATTTGCCTTTCCTGTAAGCATCCTGCAGGTTCTCGTTTGAGGCTACAATAATCCTGATATCTACATCCATTTCCTTTGTGCCACCTACTCTTTTAAATTTTCTTTCCTGTATAACTCTCAACAAAGCAGCCTGAATTTCATAAGACAAATTGGTAACCTCATCTAAAAAAAGAGTGCCGCCATTAGCTAATTCAAAATGACCTTCCTTATCAATTATTGCACCTGTAAATGAACCTTTCACATGCCCGAACAATTCACTTCCTGCCAACTCTTTTGAAAGTGTTCCGCAATCTATGGCGATAAACGGCATGTGCTTTCTATTACTGTATTCATGAATAGTTTTTGCAATCAACTCTTTGCCTGTGCCACTTTCACCGTATAAAATAATGCTGTAATTAGTTGAGGCGACTATTTCGATTTGTTTGTATAAATGCGCTGTTTCTCCATCCTGACCTACCAAAAACTCCTGGTCTGCAGAAACAACATAAGGACGCCTGGATTTTGTATCATGTGCAACATGCGTAGGCGTTTCGCCTTCGGCAGAAGTTTTTGCAAGTGCCTTTTCAATAACATTTACTACCTCGTCGGGTATAAGGGGTTTAGTGATGTAATCAAATGCACCTAATTTTATAACGTCAACTGCGGTCTTTATATCAGAATAACCTGTAATGATTATTACAATTGTTTGGGGATTAATCTCCTTTATTTTCTGCAAAACATCTTTACCATCTTTATCACCTAAACGGTAATCACACAAAACAATATCATACTTGCCCTCTTGAAATTTTGCAATACCCTTGCCTGCACTATGAGCCGCTTCAGCTTCATAACCTTTCTTTGCAAGAAACTTACCTAATAAAATACACATGTCAGGATCATCATCTATAATGAGGATTCTTTTTTTCATATTTTTTTCTCCTTATGAGGAATGCGAAGTTAATCTAAAACTTTCTTTTTTAATGCAGCATTTGATACAGGAATCTCTTCCGTTTTTATCCAGATTGCATATTCATTAGGGTATATTTTTCCGCCGTGTAATTTTGCATATACTTTTGTAAACTCAGCGCCTAAATATAAAATTACTGCACTGTAATAAACCCATACCATAATTATAACTACTGAACCTGCAGCTCCATATAACGTTGCAAGATTACTTTGCCCTAAGTAATATCCTATACCCAATTTACCTAATGTGAAAAAGAACGATGTTATAAAACCACCGATCAACACATCTTTCCATTTAATTTTTGCATCAGGTAAAACCTTAAACATCAAAGCAAACAAAAAGGTTGTGGCAACAAAGGTTAAGGCATTATCAGTAACCTGTATAAACAGCACACTAAAATTAGTGAGATATTTTCCCAGGTAATTACCAAAAGCAGATATCAATGCATTCAGCGCAAGTGAAACCATCATAATAAATCCAATGCTTATAATGAGCGAGAAAGATAGTAAGCGATTTATAATAAGTTTCCACCAGGTTTTATGTTTCTTAATCCTTAATCCCCAGATCTTATTTAAAGAATCCTGTACTTCTCCGAAGATAGTTGTTGCGCCTATAATCAAAACAATTATACTAACTACACTGGCTAAAAAACTTTTACCGGTAACGTGAATATTTTTAATTATGTCCTGGATTTGCAAGGCTGCTTCTACACCTACAAGATCTTTGATCTGTGCATATATATGACCTTGCATAGCTTCACGGCCTAATAATAATCCGCCGAGTGAAATAATTACAATCAGCATTGGTGCCAGTGAAAAAATGGTGTAATAAGCTAATGATGCACTGTACTTTAAAATATTGTCTTCTGAGAACTCAGAAAACACTTGCTTGAGATAGATGAAAAAAACAGAAATTCTTTTCCTTATCATGTTTCAGTTCATGTAAAAATATTACTTACTCAGCAAATCTAATAATGATATGGTACTTAATTAACATGTTTATAAATAAAACTTAAACCACATTTTGCTATAACACATCTAAGCGTACCATACGCTATCAAACTAATTTAATGGCAGATTAATTGCCTTTAGCATTAAGAGTGAACTATAAATTTTCGGCTTTGAATGCAACTTCTGAAATAAGAAACCTGGATGTCTTAATTGTGGAAGATGAAGTGGATATATGCTACCTTTTAAGCAGTATACTTAAACGGAAGAACTTTAATACTTCTTATGTAACATCATTATTTGCTGCACAAAGAGAACTTGATCACTCCAACCCGGATATAATTTTTATAGATAATCATTTACCTGACGGTTACGGCGTAGATTTTATTACCGGTATAAAAATATCTCATCCCCTTACCAAGATAATTATGATAACTGCTCACGATACCCGGGATGATAAAAATAAGGCCTTAATGAGGGGAGCTGATTACTTTATAGGTAAACCTTTTACAAGCCACACGGTTATACAAGTGTTAGATAGTTTACTACAGGCTATTTAATTAAGCACTCAATTTGTAGAGTTATTTCCACAAGTAACCTATTATTTTTAAAACAAACAGTAGCTTTAAAGCATTATACAGCGGATTTATATCTTGGCAATATTTTTATATCTCTATTAACGTATCAATTTTTTTTAACCTAAATTTTTATCAACATGGGAAACTTATTATATATAATTGCTGTAATACTAGTGATTATATGGGCCATTAGCTTTTTTGGTGGTTATTACACAGGAGGCGTAATACACATCCTTCTTGTTATTGCAATTATAGCAATATTATTAAAAGTTATACGCCGGGGCGACGTGTAGAAAATCTTTTAATACCTTATTATTTTTTTCACTTTCAAACACATTAACATGGAAAGTTCTGAATTAAAATTAAAAGGATCATGGAATGAATCAAAAGGCAAAATGAAACAAGCCTATGGTGATCTTACTGATGATGATCTAAAACACCAGGAAGGAAAAGAAGATGAATTCCTTGGAAGGTTGCAAACAAAACTTGGTAAAACAAAAGATGAAATTATACATTGGATTAACAACCTATAAATAATTTACAAGTTTTCTTTAATAACTTTAAGCCCTCAATTATGAGGGCTTTTTTGATGATATTACATGACAGAATTTATGTCTTAATACGATTAGGCATAATTTAAAGAAACCGTAAAGGAAGTTCCTTTGCCAACTTCACTTTCGGCTGAAATATTAGCTTTGTGGCTCATTATTATATTTTGTGTATGAGCAAGACCTAAACCTGTTCCGTTCTCCTTGGTTGTAAAATATGGTTCAAATAATTTAGACAAATGGCTTTTGCTCATTCCTATCCCGTTGTCAGTAATTACGGCTATACATCGATTGTTTTTGTGCATAGTTTCAATTGTCAATATGCCTTTATCAGGTTCCATAGCTTCAATTGCATTCACAATAATATTTAAAAATGCTATCTGTAATTTTTCTTGGTCCGCCAAAATATCACATAAGTCAGCTGCATATTTTTTTACTACTTTAATGCCTTTTAATTCCAACCTATCCTGTGCAAACTGCAAGCTGTCATCAAGTAAATTATTTAAAGAAACCTTTGCAAAATCAAGCTGGGTAACCTTTGTGGTGTTTAACAGATCACTAATTAACAAATTAATCCGGTTGCCGTTCCTGGTTATCATTTCCAACAATAAGTTAGTTTCATCGGTCGGTTTTATCTCTGTTCGCAAATGCTCCGCAGCCAGGTTTATATTAGTTAAAGGATTGCGCACTTCATGAGCAATAGTTCTGGAGATTCTCCCTGTTACGGCAAATTTTTCCATGTTCCTGAGTTCTAATAATTCTTTATTTAAATCTGCTAACTCTTTCACCCGCATTTCTAATTGTTCCCTAAAAACCCTGGCGTTGTAGTCGGCTTGCTTTTTTGCATTGTTCTCTTTTGTAAACGTTACAATTGAGTAAAATGTTAATAGAAGAGCAACAATTAAAGATGCGATGTTAATGATCTTCATAAAATCAAAGAAGGAAGATAATCTCCCGGATCTTGATGACATTAGCTGGCTTTCTTCCATCTGCATCCTGGACATTACATTGCGAATACCATCCATAGATTGCCTTCCATTATACCCAAGTATTTTTATTGAATCTGTAACCTGGTAATTGTTCTGCTTAAAGTTGTTGATTCCTGCAGATATTAAAGTGTACTTGTTTTTTACTAATTCGTTAAGTGTATCAAGCCTTCTTAGCTGAACAGGATTATCATGTATAAGTTTCTTTATCTCCCTAAATAATGAGTCTATTATCGGATTACTACTTCTGTAAGTATTGAGAAATCTTTCATCTTTTATGATTACAAAATTTTGAAAAGCAGATTCTTCATCTTTAACTGCTGACTGCAAAAAATTGAGATTGTTGATGATCTTATTGGTATGATTTATCCAGTTCGCTTGCTTTAATAATTGTTGTGTAGTGTAAAAGCTAAGTATATACGAACAAAGCAAAACGATGAAAGCCGTGAGATACCCCCAGCGTATCCTGTCAGCAATCTTATCTACAATATTTACTTTCATGCGCATGGTGTAAAATCACCAAATATAACTCAGGCTGAAGGAATAATAGCTTTTGCCAGCTTATAGTGTGTTATGGAGAAATTAAAGAAGATGTAAAGAGTGCTATATTTTAATACCTAACGAGTTTGCATGTTGACAAACTTAGTATCACATTCGAAAGTTCAATTAATCACTTTGCCTAAAGATTTCACAATAGGCATATATCACGACATGAAGAGATGCCGTGTATACGCATCTCTCTTAGATTACTTTCTTGCTTTATTTATAAGCCAAAGAATAATACCAACCACAAGTGCAGCTATAATTATCCCTCCCCAAAAACCTGCTTTAAAAATATCACCAAGCGCCTGGCAACTGCTTAAAGCTGAAGCAAAAACAAATAAAATAGAAAAAAATAAAGTGTTGTTACGTTTCATGTCAGGTTGTTTTTAATTTTTGTTTTCTTTTATCCTTTGATTTATTTACAGAGTTTTGTTTTGCTTCGTCAAGTGAGTGAGTTGCAAAAATATCACTGTCAGTTTTAGCTGCCTTAGCA
>CAXSEB010000013.1:0-10757 GCA_964235805.1 uncultured Chitinophagaceae bacterium
ACTTTGCGCTATAGCTAACTGCCTCGTGGAGGTTCGATCCCTCCCCCTACAGCTTTTCTTCCAATTATATCTTTCTCAAGTGCGTACTTTGCGCTGATATGGGGCAAAAAAAATTGATACGGTTTAAAGAGATCAACTCTTTTCCAAACGTGTTACAATATCCCCAAAACATGCCTGGTCAGTGGAAACATTTCTTTAAAAACTCAAAACCAATAGTTCTTGAACTTGGATGCGGAAAAGGTGAATATACCGTTGGACTTGCTACAATGAATGTGAACAGGAATTATATTGGCGTTGATATAAAAGGTAACCGGTTATGGGCCGGAGCAAAAAGAAGTTTGAAGGAAAAAATAATAAATGCCGCTTTTTTAAGAACCCAGATAGATAAGATAGCTGACTATTTCGGGGTAGAAGAAGTGCACGAGATATGGCTGACCTTTCCCGATCCGCAATTACGTACATCGAAAGCAAATAAAAGGTTGACGCATCCAAAATTTTTGAAGTTGTACAGCAAAATTTTACAGCCTAACGCTCCTATTCATTTAAAAACAGATTCTCCTGAATTATATAAGTTTACTAAGTCAGTAATAAATTTTTATGGTTTGAACTTAATCTTAGATGTAGATGATTTGTGTAATACTCAGAATGTTTCTCAGGAACTGAAAATAATAACCCATTATGAAAGCCTTGACATTGCTAATAGTAACCGAATATTTTATTTATGCTTTACATTGCCGAAATTTCTATCTGCAGATGATAAAGAATTTCACAATAAATTAAAAAAAGAGGAAGCAAACTATAGTGAAACAGGAATTAGCTGAACATGAAGATTACTACTTAAACGAACAAGGCTATATGGTGTTTACCGCTGCATATCTTTTACAAAGAAAAGAGTGCTGTGGTAACGGGTGTAAACATTGTCCATACAATTATATAAAAGTTGCAGAGCCGTTACGAAGCATCTTATTAAAAAATCAGGCAAATCATAAATAACTCAGTTGAAAAAGAAGATCAACCTGGATAGCCCGAAAAAATCAAAATCTATAACCGAGAAGCCTGTTAGCCTGAATAACAATTATAGCTTCTTTGATAATGTTTATGAAGTTGTTCGTAAAATCCCTAAAGGCAAAGTAACTTCTTATGGTGCTATTGCTAATTATCTCGGCACTAAGCTATCTGCGAATGGTAGGCTGGGCAATGAATTCAGCTCACTCCATTGTTCCAAAAATACCGGCTCACAGAGTTGTTAATAGAAACGGAATGCTTACGGGCAAAGCTCATTTTTCATCTTTAACTGCAATGGAAGATCTATTGCGAAAAGAAAATGTCTTTGTTGAAAATGATTCGATCATAAACTTTAAAACACATTTTTGGGACCCTGCAAAAGAATTGGAAATTGATTAATTAACTATGATCTCAAAATTCTGGCAATTGACAATAATTAAGTCAATAATACATGTATCTGCTTCATACTATAAATCAGTAATATGGACTGATCATAAGGTAAACTAAAACCCCGGTTACTGCTACATAAAACCAAAGCGGCCAGGTAATTCTTGCCAGTTTTTTATGTTTGTTATATTCCCCGGTTAATGCCCTGTAGGCGGTAAATAAAATAAAGGGCAATACGATGGCTGCTAAAGGTATGTGTGTTAAAAGAAGAAAATAGTAAATTATACGTAAGCGGCCAGCCGATAATTCTTCCTCAAGGCTTACAACGCCATCGTGATTAATATCACCATATCTTGTTTCTCCTGCAAATAAATGGTGGCATATATATGATGCTAAAAACAATAAAGAAAGAACTATGGCAGTTATCATTAATCGTTTATGCAGTAAGTAATATTTTCTTTTTATTGCCATTAATGCGCCCAGTAATAGAACAGTAACAAGAGAATTTATAACCGCATTTATTGTTGCAAACAAATGCGGATTGAAGCCAAGATCAACACTCAATTTAAATTTTGATAATAAGGCTACAGCCACAAATACGACTATAGAACTTAGCCAGATAAATATTTTTGCTTTCCTGTCGCTTTTACTTAATTGGGGAACAAGCGCACCATAGGCCTTTTCCGGTTGGTTAGTTTCAGCATGCTTCATTATATATACGCTAATATCATTTGATAGATAAGATCAGCTTCGGCCGAACAATTCTTTTAAAAATTCATTGAAGGTTTTCTTCCTGTCTTTCTCAAGCATTAGTAAAGGGATATCACGTACTAATTTCGCCTGCATTTCAGTATCAAGGCCATTATACCAGCCACGTACTATTCTTTCCTTATCTAATAAGAAATAATTTTCGGTATGGATGAAAGCCGTATCAATATTTGCGTCTCCTACACTTGCCTTCAATTCGTTAAGTGCGAAATCATAGGTTTGCTTTTTATCGCCTGCCAATAACCACCATGATGCCGGATCAACATTAAATTTATCAGCAAACCTTTTTAATTGCACTGTTGAATCATGTTCAGGGTCCACACTTATGGATAAAAATTGAACAATGCTGTCGTTTTGCTTAAAAGAACTTTGCAGTTTTTTCATTGCCCTAGCCATTTGCGGACATATAGTGGGGCAGCGGGTAAAAAAGAAATCTATAACAATAATTTTTCCCTTTAGATCATTCAATGAAACTGTTTTGCCCAATTGATTTGTAAAGGAAAGGTCTTTTACTTTGTGCCAGATAGTGTCACTTGACATTCTGCCGTTTTTTTCAATAACCGCCACGCTATCGTAAAAAAACCTGTGGGGCATTTGTACTGCCTGGGAACTGTAATATTTAACAAGCAAATAGCTGATCAGGGGCACCAGCACAGCAAGTATAAGGGCAAGTAATGCTTTTCGGTTCATTAAAACATCCTTTAAAAAAAAGCCACCACTTTATGTGATGGCTAACACTTTATAATTGAAATTTTTGTAATTAAGAATTATCGTCAATCCTTTGTTCCTTTTTTCATTGCGGGAGGATTTTGCTCCTGTGTTTTTTCCATATTTGGCTTACTGCCAGCATCTGTATTTCTTAAATTCTTCCATGCATTGCCATCCCATAAAAAGGCAGCAATAAACCATATAAATAACATCAAGGGAACAATTATGGTCATTATCAGGTTCTTTATCTCATCCCCAAGATGCATAAAAATAGACACAATATAAAAAGCCTTCGCCAGTGTTAAAATGCAAACAAGGCCTTTAAACATCAACACCAAGGTATGGTTTGGATTAGCGCCCTTATGAAGTGTATAAATGGTTAGCCCGATAGCAAGTTCTGCAATCGTTATTATCAATAACAACCAGAACGTTCTCCATATTTTCCTGACCTGCGCATTATCATCGTGATGCTGTGTGGCTTCAAGTGAAGAAACTTGCGACATATAGTTAATTTAAATGATTTTCAAAATAAGATTAAATAAGATAGAAACATAAAAACACAAACACCCACACAAGATCAACAAAGTGCCAGTAAAGCCCCGCCTTTTCTATCATTTCATAATGCCCTCTTTCCTGAAAGTGGCCAAGCCTGGTTTTTACAAGCATGATAGAATTTATTACAACACCTGAAAACACATGAAAGCCGTGGAATCCGGTTATCCCAAAAAAGTAGCCACCAAATGCTATCGGCCCAGGGCTTGCAATTTCCTGCCCGCTAAATTCAACCTCCGGTCCCCATGGATTATGACTCACTGTAGTGCCCCAGTGTTGTACTACGCCGTTTACCAATACTGCATGATCTCCGGTGATTAAATGCGTCCATTCCCATGCCTGGCAACCCAAAAAAGCGAGGCCACCTAAAATGGTAAAAAACAGCCATTTTTCAACTCCTTTTTTATTCATGTTATGGCCATCATGCACCGCAAGTACCATGGTAACAGAGCTTAAAATCAAAATGAAAGTCATTAAGCTTACAAAGGCTAACGGCAAATTTGCATGGCCCGTAAACGGAAAAGCATTAAAAACATGATTGGGGTCAGCCCACGCATTTTGACTAAATCTTATTGTGCCGTATGAAATTAAAAATGCGCCAAAAGTGAAAGCGTCGCTCATTAAAAAATACCACATCATTAGCTTTCCATAGCTAACATTGAAAGGACTTTTACCACCACTCCATAGTTTAGTTGTTGGTTGTTGTACTGCAGCTGTTGCCATTTTTATTGACACTTTAAATGATAAACAAAAATATAGCTTAAACCTTATTTAAAGAATTAAATTGTAAATTCTTATTGTATATCCATCTTAAAAGATAAGGGAATGCATAAATCTTTTTACTTAATCATATTTTATTTATTAAAAGCTTTCCTTTTAAAAGAGATCACCTGATAAATATTAAAAAGAATAATAAATATATCCATAAAAAGTCCACGAAATACCAGTATGTGCTCATTAGATCAATGGGAACAGCGCTGTAAGATTTTCTCCTTACGCTAAATGCTTTAACCAGTATTATCACTAAAGCTATTATGCCTGCAACAACATGTAAAGCATGAAGTCCCACGATTATGTACAGAAATGAAAAGGAAACGTTTCTTGTAAGCGTTATCCCGTTTTTCCATAAAGAGACAAATCCAAGTGTCTGCATCACAACAAATAAGATACCCAAAGCAGCAGTAGCAATTAGCCACTTTCTATATATTGCCATTTCTCCCTGCTTAAAATGCCTACGCCCAATCATTATGGTAATGCTGCTCAAAACAATTACCACTGTTGAATACCAAAATATTACAGGCAAATCAAAACTTATCCAGTTAACAAGGTTACGTTTAACAATATAAGCACTGGTAAGGCCGGCAAACATCATAACAATACTCGCAATACCGACCCACAACGTAAATTTATGAGGATGTATTCTTTTTCTTTGATCATTCATCGTGATATTCATAGTTAGTTTCTGGAGATGTTTGCCGGTTTAATTTAAAATCTTGCTTTATCAAATAACAGGGCAAGAAATACTATCATGAGATAAAAGTAAGAACTAAACATTACCTTTCTTGCTGAACTAATATTCATTTTTATAAAAAGATTCAGGCTTACAGCTACCATAAAAAAATTGCAAAACAAAACGATCCACATAGATATGATACCACTAATTTTAAAGTAATGTGGCAAAACACCGACAGGGATCATAAGCGTTGAATACATTACGGCCTGGAGAGCAGTAAACTTTGTTGGTCCTTTGTCACTTGGCAACAATTTAAATCCTGCATTTGAATAATCTTTATGCGCCACCCAGGCAATTGCCCAAAAATGTGGAAACTGCCATAAAAATTGAATGGCAAATAAAATCCAGCCGCCAATGCTAAACTCATCAGTAGCTGCTACCCATCCAATTAAACAGGGAAGAGCGCCGGGAAAAGCGCCTACCAAAACCGCAATTGAATTAATCTTTTTTAAGGGTGTATAAATAAAAGCATACAAAAACAAGCTGAACAATCCTATAAGGGCGCTTGACAAATTAAACCAGTTCCACATAATGATGACGCCTGCAAAACCTGTAATAGCGGCAAAAGTAAATGCTTCATTTTTACTCATGCGTCCGGAGGCAACGGGTCTGCTGGCAGTGCGTTTCATTAACGCATCTGTATCTTTTTCAACCGCCTGGTTAATTGCATTTGCAGAGCCGGTAATAAGCATTCCCGCAATAAACAATAGCAGCACAGCTACCAGGTTAAACTTAACATTTGGTGCAAGCAGGTAACACACGATACAACTAAAAACAACCATAAAACTCAATGTAAATTTAATGAGCTGGAAATAATCCTTCACTTTGCTCGCAAGCAAATACGATGTTGAATTACTTATTATGCTGCCTTGCTTATACATTAAAACTAATTCGCGTTATTTAAAATGCCCCGATTGTTATCAGGGCATTATTGTATTTATGGTGATTATGTAAACCCTGTTAATGACTACTCTCCTGCCCGCCAACAGGTTCTGTCTGTGGTATAAATTCACGGCCGTCTTTTCCGTAATCATAAGCCCAGCGATGTACTTCAGGTATTTCACCCACCCAGTTTCCGTGACCGGGCCGGATTGGTGTTGTCCATTCCAAAGTAGTACCGCCCCAAGGGTTTTGAGTTGTTACTTTTCTACCCTTGAAAATTGAATAAAAGAAATTGAAAACAAATAAAAGCTGCGCAGCAAATACGATGATAGAAACAAAACTAATAAACTCGTTGAGCCCGTTAAACATTTTAAAAGATTCCCAGTTACTAAAATCATAATAACGACGCGGCATTCCTGCTAATCCTTCGTAATGCATTGGCCAGAATATTAAATAAGCGCCAACCAGCGTAACCCAAAAATGAATATAAGCTAAAGTATTATTTAAAAATCTTCCATACATTTTAGGGAACCAATGATAAATTCCGGCAAACATACCAAACATACCTGCTACACCCATTACAATATGAAAGTGTGCAATTATAAAGTACGTATCATGCAAGTGAATATCAAGTGCTGAATTACCTAAAAAAATACCGGTTAATCCGCCAGAAATAAACATACTTACAAATCCTATTGCGTAAAGCATGGCTGGTGTAAACCGTAAATTGCCACGCCATAATGTAGTAAGCCAGTTGAATACTTTTATGGCGGAAGGTACTGCTATCAAAAGCGTAAGTAAAACAAAGAAGGAGCCAAGGAAAGGATTTAATCCCGTTACAAACATGTGATGCGCCCACACCAAAAAAGCGAGCAAACAAATAGCGAATAAAGAACCAACCATAGCCATGTATCCAAAAATTGGCTTTCTTGAGTTTATCGACATTACCTCAGAAGAAATTCCCATTGCTGGCAAAATAATAATATACACTTCAGGATGCCCGAGGAACCAAAACAAATGCTGAAATAAGATAGGGCTTCCACCTTCGTTAGGTAAAATCTTTCCGTTAATAAATATGTCGCTAAGGAAGAAACTGGTACCGAGATTTCTATCAAATAATAACAATATAGCACCCGATAATAAAACAGGGAAGGAAAGCACACCTAATACAGCAGTAAAAAATAATGCCCATACTGTCAATGGCATTCTTGTCATGCTCATACCTTTTGTGCGC
The DNA here is from genome assembly GCA_964235805.1 of uncultured Chitinophagaceae bacterium. GTDB lineage: Bacteria > Bacteroidota > Bacteroidia > Chitinophagales > Chitinophagaceae > Ginsengibacter. The sequence goes on from CAXSEB010000013.1 coordinate 7,050, forward strand.
ATGTTAAGAATGGTGGTGATATAATTTAAACCTGCCAATAGTTGAGATATAATAAATAATGCCATTGAAGTAAGCCAAAGATCCATACCTATTTTTGAACCTTCAGATGCTTCGCCTAATGCGCTTAAAGGAGGATAAATTGTCCACCCACCACTTGCCGGGCCGGTTTGAACAAACAAGGAAACCATCATTACAATAGATGCAGAGAAGAAGAACCAATAGGACAACATATTTAAGAAAGGAGAAGCCATATCTCTTGCGCCAACTTGTAATGGTATAAGGAAGTTTGCAAAGGTTCCGCTAAGGCCGGCTGTTAATACAAAGAAAACCAGAATAGTGCCGTGCATCGTAACCAGCGAATAATAAAATTCAGGATCAAGTTTTCCGCCTTTAGCCCAATGACCTAAAAAATCTTCCAGCCAGGGAAAAGTTGACTCCGGGTAACCCAATTGTAAACGGAAAATCACTGAGAATAATCCACCAATTATTGCCCAAATCATTCCTGTAATAAGAAATTGCTTTGAGATCATTTTATGATCCTGACTAAAAACGTATTTGGTTATAAAACTTTCATGATGGTGCCCATGTGCCGCATGCGCAGCCTCATGTGTGGCGGTACCCGTTTCATGTAAAATTATTTCGTTGCTCATCTTTTTATATTTCGATAACTCTGTAAATCAATTAATATTTCCTTACATCTGCTTTAGCAATTGGCTTCATTGCGGAAGTAACGCTATCCTTTATAGGTGCTGCTTTATTTGAAGGCAATGTTGCCACATACTCAGGTGTTTGCCCGGCCATCCATACGTCAAATTCCTGCTGGCTCTCCACAACTATAACACCACGCATTGCAAAATGGTTTTTACCGCAAATCTGATCACAACTTAACTCATAAACAAAATTTGCATTTCCTGTTCTTACTTTCATTTCATCGGTAGTGTACTTGGGTGTAAACCAAAGAGTTGTTGGTATCCCTGGCACAGCGTCCATTTTCATTCTAAAATGTGGCAATCCAACATCATGAATTACGTCCTGGGAATGTATAACCAACTTAACCGGCTTATTAACCACCAAATGCATTGTGGTAGGCACATGTACATCATCATGACTCGCCACATCGTTCCAATCAACTCCTAACGGGTTACCTTTTGCAGGGTTTGTTAGTTTATAATTTGTTTTTCCTAAAACACCATCTCTTCCCGGATACCGGAATTCCCATGCAAACTGGTGTCCGGTCACTTCAACTAATTGAGCATCTTTGGGAGCATCCGATGTAAATTTGAACCAGTACTTCAATCCAAATACAACTAATATTGTCAACACAATTGCCGGAACCCCGGTCCACAGAAGTTCAAGCTTATTATTATGAGTAAAATAGTAAGCCTTTCTTTTATCGCTTTCCTGGTATTTAAAGGCAAAAACAAATAACAATATCTGCGTAATTAAAAAAACTATGCCAGTGACGATTATGGTAATCCACATCATTGTATCAATGTTCTCTCCCTCACGAGAAGCAGAACCTTGTGGAAACAAGGTTTTGCTGTAATAAAGTTCATTACACCACCATGCACCAATAAGACCAAATATTAAGAAAGCGATTAAAAGAAATCCGTTTATGCGGTTAGTTTGTTTTCGTGATTTTTCTTCACCTTTTAAAATACTAACATATTCGCTTGCTTTTGCTATCTGGAAGATCAGCAAAAAAATCATCACTATAATTGCTATCAGAAAAAGATCATTCATAATTCTTATTTTATCCTATTTACGATCTTAAGGATATTTTATTCTCCACTTTTTATCAAAAAACAATTTAATTATAAATTTAAACCTTATGTATGATGTATAATACTTTCTTTTAAGAAAGGATGATTTTTTGGCGTAAGAGGAACTTTGGATAAGTAGCTGCCAACACCCCACATAATTATACCTATAAATCCCAGTGGAATTCCAAATTCAAACCAACTCATTTGGGGATGTTCCTTTACTGTTCCCGGCATAACCATCTGGTAAAAATCAATCCAATGTCCAAATATTATTAACACACACATAAATGTTACTACAGTATAATTTCTTTTTGTTCCTCTTTTCATTAAGATAAGAATCGGTGCAACAAAATTTATTATCAAATTCAAAAGAAATATTCCCTTGTATGGGCCGGCGTGTTCGGCGGTGCCTATTCTTTGAATGAAATACTTTGTTTCTTCCGGTTGGTTACTATACCATATAAGCATGTATTGAGAAAACCAGAGATACGTCCAGAAAATAGAAAAGGCAAACATAAATTTTCCCAGATCATGCAGATGTTCTTCTGTTACATATTCCAGTTCTCCCTGGTTTTTTAAATAGATAACAAAAATGGTAATTAATGAAATGCCTGCTACAAATGTGCTTGCAAAAGTATACCAGCTAAACATAGTGCTGAACCAATGCGCATCAATGCTCATAATCCAAAGCCATGGCATAGTTGAACCCACTGATAGGCCAAACAGAACAATGAAAAATGCCGCCCAAAAAATATTTTTTTCTATCCATGATTTACCTGCCTGGTAATCCATGGCATTATTTTTATCACTATCAATGCTTAACTGCCTTAACTTTTTGCCTATAAACCACCAAAGGCCTATAACAATTAACGAAGCTATTGTATAAGAAGCCGGGCTTAAAAAGCCAGATTTTCCTCTTAACACTTTGTCTTCTTCAACATGAGTTCTATCTAACCACGGGTAGATATCGTAGCGATGCCCAAACACAATGCTTAAGATCACAACCAATGTAATTACGCCTAATATAGGAACCAAAGAAGAAATGGCCTCCGGAACCCGGCGCAATGCAACTTGCCATCCGCCCATTGCTAAAGTGCTGATACAGATAAAAAACATACCGGTATTTACCAATAGAAGCCAGTAAATGCTGTTTTGCAACAATACGGCCCAAAACCTTGTGCTGTTCACATTTTCTCCGTGCGAACCACTAAAAGGATGTAATAATATAAGCCCAAGCAGAAAAGAAATTAAGCCTACAATCATAAGACCCATTGTCCACTTTTTATATCCGGCCGGAACTACAAATTGATTGTCCATTGAATTACTATTAATAATTATTTTTTTACTGCGCTGGCGCTATCCTGGCTTGCAACTGCTGATGAATCTGTTTTTACTGCTGCTCCTGCTCCCTGCTGGGCCTTTACATACTGTACCACCATCCAGCGCTGTTTCCTGCTCAACTGCGATGCGTAGCTGCCCATGTTGCCTTTTCCATAAGTAGTAACATGAAACATGGTTCCGATAGGTAAAGCTTTATATTGATCAAGTTTTAAATTAGCAATACCACCTACTTTACCTGACGTTGCCATTGGCCCCTGCGCATCTAAATTTACGCCATGACAAATAGCACAATTAACATTAAATAATCTTTGTGCTTCAGCTAAATTAACAGCATCTAACGGAGGCAACGGATCTTTAATTTGCGCACTCATTTTGTACCCGTTAGAATCGTTTGGTAAAGTATAAGGAAACAAATCTCCTCTTCTGATTGTGCCTGCTACAGGTGACGGTATGTAATTAATGCCTTCGCTCTGGAGATTATTGGGTGCATAAGCTTCATAAGCACGGCTGTACGCCATGTCCGGCATATAAATTCTTCCCGGATGACGCTTATCATTACAACCAGCAATCATGGCAACAAACAAAACTAGAACACCACAGGTTT
>CAXSEB010000013.1:10767-16616 GCA_964235805.1 uncultured Chitinophagaceae bacterium
TTGTATGGATAGTATTTTTTTAACAACTTTCATATCGAATCTTTAATCTCATTAATACCCAACCTCCTCATACCTATATAATTTTTGAGGCCTGTCGTACCTGCCCAGCCACCAGCCGGTTTCTGCTTCCTGAATATTTGTTTCTATTGCCCCGTTATTTTGCAAAAAGTTCACTACATCCTGCTCGCTGGTTTTGCCAGTACATTCAATAACCATTACAAAAAGATCATCTGTTGCCCGTAAATGAAAATGATGTCTTTTAAGAAAAGGTGATAGCTGGCACAGATAACAAAATGTAAGCACCATCCCTACTGCTGAAAATAATACAGTAGCCTCAAATATAATAGGTATAAAAGCAGGCAGGGGAAGATGAGGTTTACCTCCTATATTCAAAGGCCAGTCTGTAGTAAAAATCCATGCCATACAAGATAAAGCTGTAGCAGTTCCGGTAATGCCATAAATAAAGCCTGCAGTATGTATGCTTGTTTCCCGCAAGCCTATAGCATGATCTAACCCATGAACCGGGAAAGGTGTGTAAACATCATGAATTTTATATCCTGCTCTTCTCACATTTTTTACGGCGGGAAACAAAACTTTCTCGTCATCAAAACAGCCTACAACAAACTTTTTTACAGACATATAAAAGCCCCTCCAAACCTCCCCGGAGGGGAAGCTTTTTTAAATTTATTATTTAAATAGCCTTTCATTTTTTAATTAATAATAAGCATCCAAGCCACCCTGTCATCAGAAGGAATTAGGTGGGTTTAGTGAGCGTGTTCTACCTCTTCTATATAAAATTTATTAGCATCCATCCGCTCTGTTTCGGTCATTTTCTTTTTATAATCTTCACCACTTGTTTTTAAAATTGCCTTTATCTCTGCAATAGCAATTACAGGAAAAAATTTAGCAAACAAAAAGAAACAAGTAAAAAATAATCCAAATGTTCCCAGGTAAAACCCAATTTCCCAAATAGAAGGACTGTAGTAAGTACTCCATGATGATGGAAGATAATCCCGGTATAAAGAAGTAACAATAATCACAAAGCGCTCAAACCACATTCCTACATTTATGAGCACAGACATAAAGAAAGTAAACAAGATATTTCGTCTTAACTTTCTTGACCAGAACAATTGCGGTGATACCACATTACAAAACATCATACCGTAATATGCCCAGCCGTAGGGACTAAACAGATTTGCCCTGTTTTGACTGAATGCCCACCACTCGTACGGATTTTGACCGTACCAGGCCATAAATAACTCTGTTAGATAAGCAATACCTACTATAGAACCGGTTAAAACAATTACTTTGTTCATTGCTTCAATGTGACCTACAGTAATGTAATCTTCAAGGTTTAAAACCTTTCTTGTAATGATTAATAAAGACTGCACCATTGCAAAGCCTGAAAAGATTGCTCCAGCCACAAAGTAAGGTGGAAATATCGTTGTATGCCAGCCAGGTATTACGGAGGTGGCAAAGTCAAACGATACAATTGTATGAACAGATAGTACCAAGGGAGTGCTTAAACCTGCCAGCACCAATGCTAAACTTTCATGCCGTTGCCAGTGTTTGGTACTTCCGTTCCATCCAAAAGAGGCTACGCCATAAAACATCTTTCTAAATTTTGTTCTTGCCCTGTCACGAACAGTTGCAAGATCGGGCAACAAACCTGTGTACCAGAATAATAGTGAAACAGTAAAATATGTAGAGATTGCAAAAACGTCCCATAATAAAGGAGAAACAAAGTTTGGCCAAACAGGGCCGCGGCTGTTTGGATATGGAAGTACAAAAAAACCTAACCAAACTCTTCCCATGTGAAATATAGGAAACTGGCCTGCACAAATTACGGCGAAGATTGTCATAGCTTCTGCTGCCCTGTTTACCCCGGTTCTCCATCCCTGCCTGAATAATAATAAAATCGCAGAAATAAGAGTACCGGCATGACCGATACCGATCCACCATACAAAATTGGTGATATCCCAACCCCAGCCGACTGTTTTGTTTAAATTCCACTGGCCTGTTCCATATGTAACATCACGATAAACAGAATATACACCAAATAACAATAAGCAAATAGCAATACTAAAACCAATATACCATAATCTTCCCGGCTTAGCCTCAATAGGCCGGCATATATCTTCAGAAACCTGGTGGTAATCTTTATCACCATCTACCAGCGGCTCCCTGATTTGTGATTCGTATTTTAATAATGACATATTTTATGCTTTACATTACTTATGCTGCTATCTTTTTAATCTTCTTTTTTTTGTTGAGAGCCCAACTCGGCATTCTCGTCATGTATATCTCCAACCTGCCTGTCAGTATTTCTAACTTTAGCAAGATAATTTACATTGCTTAAAACGTGTAATTGCTCTAATACATAGAAAATCCGGTCTTTTTGTTCCTGGTTCCTTATTTTTGAAACACGGCTTTCCTTATCGTTCACATTACCGAAAATGATGGCACTTGTAGGGCAAGCCTGCATACAAGCCGTTTGCACCTCACCATCAATTAGCGGCCTGTCAGCTTTTTTTGCATTCAACTTTCCTTCCTGTAATCTCTGAACACAAAAAGTACACTTTTCCATTACGCCTCTTGACCGTACAGTAACATCAGGATTTATCACCATTCTTGACAGGTCATCATTCATCATCATAGTTGCATCAGAAATAACGCCTCTTTGATTATCAGGAAAACTATCTGCGCCAGTATAATCTGCCCAATTGAAGCGACGAACCTTATAAGGGCAGTTGTTGGCACAATACCTTGTACCTATGCACCTGTTGTAGGCCATTTGATTAATACCTTCACTGCTATGGTTGGTAGCAGAAACAGGACAAACGTTTTCACAAGGAGCATTATCGCAGTGTTGACACAACATTGGCTGAAACACAACGTCGGGATCTTCATGATCTCCTGTAAAATACCGATCAATCCTTAACCAGTGCATTTCATGGTATCTTGCTACTTCTCTTTTTCCTACTACGGGTACATTATTTTCAACATGACAAGCCACTACACAAGCGCTGCAACCAGTACAAGTATTTAAATCAATGCTCATTCCCCACTTTATACCAGGCTTATCAAAATATGGGTAGATGGTTGCATCTTTTACATAGTCTTCGCCATATGATGCCAACTCTTCCCGTTCTTCTTTATTAATTTCTTTTGGATTAACTATAAAATTTGCCAGAGTTGTTTCTCTAACTATGGGCCTTCCTTCTGTTACATTGTGCACCTGTGTTTGAGCAATCATGTAAGTACTGCCCGTTTTTTCAATTGTGGCCGGCGCTGTATAATCAATAGTGGTACCATTAAAAGTAGCGAACGGATAAACATTAAGGCCGGAGCCATTTGCAGCTCTGCCAATGTTTTCTGCCGTTTTAGTTTTATCACCGCTTTGCCGTCCGTAACCCACGGCTACTGCTACTACATTTGGATGTGTACCAGGAATAATCAGTATTGGAAGTTCTACGGTTTTGCCGTTAGAGGTTATCTTTATTACTGGCTTTTGAGGCTGCACTTCATATTTGTCGGTATCCCTACTATTTGAAATGTCGATACCAAACAATGATTTACCCATCGCCGGCGATATAATAGCATAATTATCCCAAGTTGCCTTAGTGATGGGATCAGGCAGTTCCTGAAGCCATGGATTATTGGCCTGGCAACCGGTACCCATTGAAATAGTTTTATAAAGAACCAATTCAACATCAGATCCTTTTATTGCACCTATTTTGGCTGAAGCGTCTGCAACGTTCCCTGTAAAAGCGGCTCCACTCAATATCGGAGAAATTGTAGCTGTTGTTGTTCTGTTAGAATTGAATGTAGTGCTGTCTTTTGACATTATGGATAATGTGGAATCTTCCTGAACATTTGTCGCAGATATTCCAGAGCCGGAAGAATGTACTATACCATCTTGTAACGCTGCCTCATAACTATCAAGGCCGCCTAATTTCGAAGTCCAATAGTTTCTAAAATAAGTTTCATAATCCAACGGGTTACCACTCCACTTTAATAGCGAGGTTTGGAAAGGCCTCGTTTTAAACAGGGGATGAATAACGGGTTGAATCAAACTTATATAACCTGTTTGGGCTTCTGCGTCTCCCCAGCTTTCCAGCCAATTACTTGCAGGTAAAATATATTTACATAGTTCCGCTGTCTCATCCATCTTCTCACTAAAAGAAACGGTAACCGGACACTTTTTTACGCCACTGATAAATTTATTCGCAGCAAGAAAACTATATGCCGGGTTTGCTTCATATATTAACAACGCACCAACGTTACCTGCATTAAGATCGTTAGTAAGCGTTACCATATCGCTATCTATACCTTTACGGTAATTGGAGGTTGACGACCAGTCAATTGTTTTTCCGCCTGCTCCTATTGCTTCATTAATTGCATTTACAATAATTTGAATATTCGGATCGTTGCTGCCGCACACAACTAATGCAGCCCCTTTATTACTGGATAACTCGGCAGCGGCTTTATGAACACCTTCTGCCACTTTTCCTTTAAGAGTAGAAGACACATTGCCACCTAAAGCCTGCAATAAAGCAAGCGCAATTGCACCAGTTTCAGATGGCTTATGTATATATCGTTCATCAGCGTTAGCACCCGTAAGACTAAAATGACTTTCAAACTGGTAATGCCTGCTCATTTCAGGCTTATCAGCGTTTATCCTACGGGTTTTTGCATATTGGTTATTAAATACTACAGGGCTTAACCACGTGCCGAGAAAATCAGCCCCAAGGCTTACAATAACCTTTGCATTTTCAAAATGATAAGAAGGGATGCTCCGTTTGCCATACGAAGCCTGGTTGGCAAGTAACATTCCACTGTAAGAAACCGCATCGTATTGAACATGACGACTACCCGGGAATCTTGCTAAAAATTCTAAAATTATCTGGAGAGTAGTTGGAGAACTAATAGATGAAGTAAGTAAAACCAAGGGTTTTCCACCGGCTGCAGCAAAACCGCTGGCAATCATTTTATCAATTACCTCGTATGTGGCCTCTTTACCATTAGCCATTGGATAACGAAGACGTGATGTATCATACAAATCTAAAACAGAGGCCTGAACTTGTGCTGAAGTTCCGCCGTTGGTTAATGGAGAAAGCGTATTTCCTTCAATTTTAATTGGGCGACCTTCCCGTTGCTTTACCACAACAGGTACAACATCACCGTTGCTTACATATGTAGATGCATAATAATTAGCAATGCCGGGGATAATATCATCAGGTTTAAATACAAATGGAACAGATTTACGAACTGGCATTTCGCAACTTGCAGCAAGAGCCGCAGCCGCTGTGCTGAAGCCTACATATTTCAGGAAATCTCTCCTGGGTGTTTTGGCATCAAGTAAGCCTTCATCCAAATCTTCCAAAGGAAGTAATGGATCTTTAAATTCATCATGCACTGATTTTTCGTACGCTTCAGTTTTATTGAGTTGTCCGAAATTTTGCCAGTACTTTTTTTGCTCCATAATATCGTTTTTATTCCTCAACTCTCAAAAGGCTATTAAATAACCGGTCGTTGCTACACCTATCCTATCTAAAAGAAGTTTCTTAGTAATGGCATTTCTGACATTCAGTTCCGCCAATTCTTTCTACGGTAACACTATCGTATTTTTTGTTCCTTATATCGTCATGAAACTTCTCGTAGATACTGTAAAATTTGTTGCCATGACCTTTATCATCATTGAACTGAACCTTTGTTTCCCTATGGCAATTGATACACCAGCCCATGCTTAAATCAGCAAATTGTTTTACCTCAGACTCTTCCTGTATATTTCCGTGGCAGGTTTGGCATTGTTGTTTGCCTACTTTAACGTGTTGTGAGTGATTAAA
>CAXSEB010000014.1:0-16241 GCA_964235805.1 uncultured Chitinophagaceae bacterium
ACAAAATCTTTCAGCCCTTCTTCACAACCAAACCAGCAGGGCAAGGCACTGGCCTGGGTTTGAGCTTAAGCTATGATATTATCAAAGCACATGGCGGTGAAATAAAAGTAAAAAGCAACGAAAGTGAAGGGGCACGATTTATATTGTGGCTTCCTTTAAATTAAATTGATATACTCAAAATGAGGCTTTTAACGATTTCAATATGCTTATTTATTTTTGCTATAAAAACATTAGCACAACAGCCTGCTGTTGATAGCATACAGCAAGCACTAACGCGAACCACTAATGACAGCATACGGTTTAGACTGCTGCTTCAAGCCGGAGAGCTTTATGCGTTTATCAATACAGATAGCTCCATTATCTACACAAAAAAAGTAATTGCGCTGGCAGATACTAAAAAGAAAGCCTCATGGAAAGCGCATACAAACGTTCCGGTTTCATTTTATTTTTTTGTTACCGGTGATATTGCCTCTGCTTTAGAGGCTGCTTTTAAAATAATAAATGGCTACCAAGAGCACCAGGATGCGCACCTATACACATTAGCCACCACGTTCGTCGGTATTCTTTATATGAATAACGGTAATTACAAAGAGGCGATGAGCTATGCTGCGAAATCATTACAGCTTTGCGACACGATGCGCATGCGTAATAATCTATACAGTGCTCATATCCTTGCCTCAAAAGAGGGTTTAATAATTGAAGATTATATGGTTTTGACCATGGCATACCTTCATTTCAATAAACCAGACTCCGCTTTATTCTACGGCCGAAAGGCTTATGATTTGGATATAGCCCATCAGCTAAATAATAATTATCCGTTGTACCGGCTCGGCCTTGTTTATTCCAAAGCAGGCAATACCGAGATGGCATTATCCTTTTTCAGAAGAGCAATACCTATGGCTTATTCTCAAAATATTATAAAAGATGTTATAGACAATTATAATGGAATAGCCGAAGTATTTAAAAACACCGGGCAAACCGATTCGACCATCTTCTATGCTTCCAAAGTCATGGAGTTATCTAAGGTAAGCAATTATAAAAGAGGCGCGCTGGAAGCAAGCCTGTTACTCAGTGAAATGTATGAAAAGCAGGGAAATAACAGTACCGCTTTTTATTATTACAAATAAGCAATGGCAGCAAAAGATAGCCTGTTCAATCAGCAGAAGATTCAGCAAGTGCAAAACATTGCATTCAAAGAAGAACTGAAGGAACGGGAACTCCGTCAAAAGACAGCAACCGAACAGGCACAGTATCGTAATCGCATCCGGTTTTATCTGGCTATAGGAATAGCGGTTGTTTTTCTTGTTATTGCTCTTTTGCTTTGGAACAATAACCAGCATAAACAAAAGGCAAACGTTTTGCTACAGGAACAAAAGCAACAGACGGAAACGGCACTAAAAGAATTGAAAGCAACGCAGGCACAACTCATTCAAAGTGAAAAGATGGCCTCGTTAGGTGAACTGACGGCCGGCATTGCTCATGAAATTCAAAACCCTTTAAACTTCGTGAATAATTTTTCAGAAGTAAACAAAGAATTACTTAATGAATTAAAAGATGAAATCAAAAAAGGAAATACTGATGAAGCGAATGCAATTGCAGATGATGTAATAGATAATGAAGAAAAAATTAATCATCACGGCAAACGTGCAGATGCAATTGTAAAAGGGATGCTGCAACATTCAAGAGCAACGTCCGGAAGCAAAGAACCAACGGACATTAATGCTTTGGCAGATGAATACCTGCGTCTCTCCTACTATGGTCTTAGGGCAAAAGACAAATCATTTAACGCAATACTCGAAACAGATTTTGATGAAAGCATTGGCAGGATAAATATCATACCACAGGAAATCGGAAGAGTATTATTAAACTTATACAACAATGCCTTTTATGCCATATCAGAAAAGAAAAAACAACAGCCGCTAGGTTATGAGCCAATAATTTCAGTAGGTACAAAAAAGATAAATGATAAGATTGAGATAAGCGTAAAAGACAACGGCAATGGCATACCTCAAAAAGTAGTAGACAAAATCTTTCAGCCATTCTTTACAACAAAGCCAACAGGACAAGGCACTGGCCTGGGTTTGAGTTTAAGTTATGATATAATAAAAGCACATGGCGGAGAAATAAAAGTGAATACGCAAGAGGGCGAAGGGACAGAGTTTATAATAACACTGAACAATACATAAAAATATTATTATGCTGCAGAATAGTAGTAGATATTCACAAATGTTATTAGTAATCTCTTGTTCCTTGCTTATGTTGACAATACATCTATCAACTAAAGCTCAGAGTGCAACGTCCACTAATTGGGGGAAACCGAATTTGTTAGGTTTTGACACTGGCTGGAAATTTAAAGCAGGCAGGGCACTGCCTGAATATTTTAAGCCGGAGTTTAATGACTCAGATTGGCAATCTGTGACTTATAAATTTTTGGATACACTTACACCCTATACAAAAGCTTTTCCCAATATTGGCACGTTCAGGAGAAGATTTTTCGTACCGGATTCTATGAAAGGGAAGCAGGTAGAACTTTTTTTAAATCAAATAGGTGCTTCGGAATTTTATTTTGATAACATCTTATTACGCAGGTTTGGAAGTGTTGGAAGTAAGATCAAAAATGAAGTTCATTCTCAACATTCCGTACCATTTATACTTGACAGCAGTTCCTGGCATGTACTGGCTATTTACCATTCTCAGTATATTGATTCGTCTATAGTTAAACAATACAGTTTAATAGGTTTGGGAGTTACGCTTGTTGCCTCAGAAAATAAAAACGGAGACGAAAATTATCCATATCACCATGTCATTATCTCTTTAGGTATTATTGCTGCTTTTAGTTTGTTTTTTTGGTTTGTTTATGCATTTTATCCGAAAAGAATTGCAAGTTTGATAGCTGCGTTAATGCTTACCAGTTTCTCACTTATTTTTATTGGGGTCTGGATAAGGGAGTACCATAATTACGACCTAAATAGTTTTGTTAGGGGTGAACGGCTTTGGGAAGTTGGCTTTAGTAATTCGTATGGATGGAGTTTGCTTTTCTTCTATTCCGTTTATTATAAAAAATGGAATTGGAGGGCATTTGTTGTAGCAGCGCTTATGATGACAAGCGTAATAATGATTTATACAAGCTCTCCCTTTTGGTTTAAAACATCCGTGATATTCCTGGTAATATATGCGATAGAAGCATGTCGCATTCTTATTATGGGCATTATAAAAAGAAAGACAGGCTTTTGGATTTTGGCTATTGGTTTCTTTACAACCATTGTTGGAATGCTTACCGTAATTTTTAACGTGTTCCAATTATTTTCACAGTATGTCACTCTAACTCAAACCATACTTGGAGTAGCAATTGATTTATGTTTCCCGTTGACACTTGCGCTCCATCTTGCATGGGAATTTGGCACAGCAAATCGTGACTTGCGTCGGCAGTTGATACATGTCAATGAACTATCTGCTAAAACCTTAGAGCAGGAACAGGAAAAGCAGCAATTGCTTGCCTCACAAAATGAAACGCTTGAGCAGCAGGTGTTAAAACGCACGGCTGAATTAAACCAATCTCTTGAAACTTTAAAATCTGCACAAGGTCAACTTATTCAATCAGAAAAGATGGCTTCACTCGGCGAACTCACCGCAGGCATTGCCCATGAAATACAAAACCCGTTGAACTTCATCAATAATTTTTCTGAAGTAAATAATGAATTACTGGCGGAAATGAAAGTTGAGATTGATAAAGGAAATATTGATGAAGTGAAAGATATTGCAAGTGACGTTATCGAAAATGAACGAAAAATAAACCATCATGGTAAACGTGCAGATGCAATTGTAAAAGGCATGCTGCAGCATTCAAGAGCAAGCACGGGCAAAAAAGAACTCACAGATATTAATGCTTTATGCGATGAATATTTGCGTTTAAGTTATCACGGCTTACGTGCAAAAGACAAAAATTTCAATGCAGACTTCAAAACAGATTTTGATGAAACAATCGGCCAAATCAATATTATACCGCAGGATATTGGAAGAGTATTATTGAATTTATATAACAACGCTTTTTATGTAGTTAATGAAAAAAAGAAACAAAAAGGTGAAGCCTATGAGCCCACAGTTACCGTTAGTACAAAGACTGTAAAGCCGCCTTCAGGCGATTCCCGGGTTTCAATTTCGGTAAAAGATAACGGCAATGGCATTCCACAAAAGGTTATAGATAAAATCTTTCAACCATTCTTTACTACGAAGCCGACAGGACAAGGAACAGGATTGGGTCTATCGTTAAGTTATGATATAATAAAAGCACATGGCGGGGAGATAAAAGTAGAAACGAAAGAAGGTGAAGGCAGTGAGTTTGTTATTCAATTACCTGTTAGTGGCCCGCCCAAAAGTATATAAATATGTATGGATTTAAACCAACTTCTGAAACGGTAGCTTATGTTTCAGAGACGTGCCTGGTAGTTATTTATTTTTTGTATGTAACACAACTGCGTTTAAAGACAAGAGATACTTATCTTTTTTTAGGGTTGTTGATCGTATTTCTCAGCTATTCTGTTACAAATATTTTTTACACTGCGATAACACCTGAAAGCCAGTTGCTTGAGTTAAGCAATACTGTTTCTGTCGATATCTTAAATTTATATTTTTTATGGTTTGCATTCCAGTTTCCTAAAAACTATTATCGCAAGGAAACCATAATTGCTGTTGCCATAGCAGCAGCATTGTACATATATTTTTTGTTTGCCAGCTTTTCATTTGTGGCTTCTTTTGCATACCTGGTTTTAAATGTATTTCTCAACCTTTATGCGTCTTTTATTTTTCTGCGTAAAATAAGGTTGGTAAAAAACCAATCACTGCTAACCTTACAATCAAACATTCAACAGGTTTCACAACCTGGTATAAAAGAAATTAAAGCGTATCGTGCTTTTGGTATTTGTTGTTTTTTCAATTTCATCAATTGGGTCACTCTTATTCTTTCTGTTACAGGTATTATGTCGCTTTTTTGGTGGAGGTTTTTGTTGCATGTTTCTTCACTGATCATATTTACTATTTTTGCATTTACTTATCTAAATTATTCACGCCAAACCAACTCTTTCCAGGCTAAACTTATAGGATTGATCTTATGCGTGGTATTGGTAACATTTGGAGTGTTGCCTTTTTCAATTTTTAGAGAGAATGGATTTGTGCAGGGGAATTCAGGAGGTTTAAACTCGCCGGACTCTGCAGCTATATTTTCACAAAACAGCCTGGACGGGTTTCTGATACTAATTCCTGTTCTTACATTGATATTAGTTATTGTATTGCCGATCATTTTCAAATACAATATCCTGCGTCCTTTAAATGAAATAATGAAAGGTGTTCAGCGGGTAAATGCTGGTGATCTTTCTGCAGATGTAAAAGTTGAAGCAAATGATGAGATAGGTACATTGTCGAAAAACTTTAACCTGATGACGGAATCGCTTCGAACATACTCCGGCCAGATGAATGCATTGGTAACAGAGCGTACGGCAGAACTTAACCACTCCCTGGAAGAATTAAAATCAACCCAGTCGCAGCTTATTCAATCGGAGAAGATGGCTTCGCTTGGTGAGCTCACAGCCGGCATTGCACACGAAATACAAAACCCATTAAATTTTGTAAACAACTTTTCTGATATAAATGCAGAGCTGATTGATGAACTTACAAATGAATTGAAGGAAGGTAAAAAAGATGAAGCTTTTTTAATTGCAAAAGATATAAAAGAAAATGAGCAAAAGATTAATCATCACGGAAAGCGTGCTGATGCAATTGTAAAAGGCATGCTGCAGCATTCAAGAACAACGTCGGGGCAAAAAGAACCGACTGATATAAATGCTTTGGCAGATGAATATTTAAGGTTGAGCTATCATGGCCTGCGTGCAAAAGACAAAAGCTTTAATGCAGATTTTAAGACTTCTTTTGATGAGAATGTTCGCAAATTAGATGTTGTTCCGCAGGATATAGGCAGGGTATTTCTTAACCTCTTCAACAATGCCTTTTACGCAGTTGCACAAAAGAAAAAACAGCAAGTTGATGGTTACGAGCCAATGGTTTTTGTTAGCACAAAAGCTTTTAAGTACGCTACAGGTGCCCGCACCGGTGACCCGGTTAGACTGGGAGTTTTAATAATGGTAAAGGATAATGGAAACGGGATGCCCCAAAGCCTTATCAATAAAATATTCCAGCCATTTTTTACTACCAAGCCTACGGGACAAGGCACAGGGCTTGGCTTATCGATAAGCTACGATATTGTTAAAGCGCATAATGGCGAGATAAAAGTGAACACTAAAGAGGGTGGAGGGTCAGAATTTGTAATCGAATTGCCGGTGGTTTAAAATACATTTAATGCAATCAGTTTGCGATTATTCTTTTTAAATCAGATAAAACACGATTTAAACAAAGAAAAAGTAGAGGCAAAAGAAAGTAGATTTGCAGAGTTTGTCATTCTTTTGCCATATAAAACCAGGCTTAAAAAATATACAATGAAAATTTTAGTAGTTGATGATGAGCAGGATATGCAAACGTTATTTGAGCAGCGGTTCAGAAAAGAGATACGCAATCATGAAATGGAATTTATTTTTGCATTTTCAGGAGAGCAGGCGCTCACTTATCTTAACCAGCATGTGCATGAAGTAGTGTTGATACTATCAGATATTAACATGCCGGGCATGAGTGGCCTTGAACTGCTGGAACACATTAAACAAAAATACAGTAAGCCTCCGCCAATGGTAATGATGATAACGGCTTATGGCGACGAAGAAAATTATAACATGGCTATGCGCCTGGGAGCAGATGATTTTTTAACCAAGCCAGTTGATTTTCTTTTATTAAAAGAAAAGCTTAAAGTAAAAAGTTAATGATAAAGATATTGGTTGTAGACGACGAAACTGATCTTGAAGTGCTTATAAAACAAAAGTTTCGCCGGCAGATAAGAGAGCATAAATACCAGTTCGTTTTTGCCATGAACGGAATTGATGCCATTGAGAAAATACAGCAGCAATCTGATATTGAAGTAGTGCTCACAGATATTAACATGCCCCAAATGGATGGATTAACGCTGTTGAGTAAACTAAAAGATATTAGCCCATTGATAAGATCAGTTATTGTATCCGCTTATGGGGATATGGAAAATATTCGTACAGCTATGAACCGGGGCGCTTTTGATTTTGTTTGCAAGCCCGTAAACTTTGAAGATCTTGAAGTAACATTAGAAAAAACCATTGCATATGTTGCACAGCTTAAACAAACGCTGCAAGCCATCAAAGAAAACAATATTCTAAAAATGTATGTTGATGAAACAGTGCTAAAGTTTATGAATGGTAGGGAATTTGAATCATCGCTGGTTGCTAATGAAACAGTGAGCGCCACGGTGGTTTTTGTAGATATTTGTTCGTTCACTTCCATCACAGAAAAAGAAACTCCGGACAATACTGTTAATTTATTAAACAAGTATTTTGATGTGATAGTTAAGGCCATTATTGCACATGACGGCTATGTAGATAAATTTATAGGTGATGCGGTTATGGCGGTTTTCCGTACGGAATATCATCTTGATAAAGCAATAGAAGCTTCACTTGCCGTAAGAAAACAGATAGAGAGTTTTCCGCAGCAGGAGGAAGCAAAATATTTTTTTCCTAAAGTATCCATTGGTATTCACAGCGGTGAAATGGTTTCAGGAAACATTGGCTCTGCCAGTTTAAGGCGCCTTGATTATACCGTTATTGGTGATGTAGTTAATACCGCTCAACGTTTGCAGGGCATTGCGCAGCAAGGGCAAATAGTTATAAGCGAATCATCTTACCAGCAGGTAAAAGAATCTTTTAATTGCAAAAAACTTGGTGACGTAAGTTTAAAAAATAAAGCCAGTACACTCATTGCTTACGAGGTGGTAGATTAAAACACAAAGGCCGCAAACGCTGCAATGTGCATGTTAATACGATTTAATAAATCGCTACTTTTATGCCAACCTAAAGCAATTAATAAATAAAAGAGATGCAGTTTGAGAAGGTTCATTCGTTTATAATAACCAAGCTGGAAAATGAATTACCAAAATATCTTACCTATCATAATGTACATCACACCAAAGAAGTTTTACATACTGCAAGGCATATAGGCACCGCTGAAAACATCACAGGTCCGGACCTGGACATCTTACTTACTGCTGCCTTATTTCACGATACTGGTTTTATAGAAACATATAAAGATCATGAAGAGGTATCGTGCCAGATAGCAAGGAAATTTCTTCCGGAATATGAGTATACTGATGAACAAATTGAGCAGGTTTGTAATATCATTATGTCCACTAAACTTCCACAAACAGCGCATAATAAACTTGAACAGGTTTTATGTGATGCAGATCTATCCTACATTGGTACAGAACGATATTTTTCTGTTGCTAAAACTCTTTACAAAGAATTAAAGAATCTTGTATTAATAAAGAATAACGATGAATGGGTTAAATTTCAAACTGACTTTCTTGAATCTCACAGCTACTTTACAGCAACTGCAATTAAAGAACATGATTTTAGAAAAGAGCAAAATCTTTTTATAATTAAAACAAAGGCGCACGATGATGAGAAAAGGAAACATGTGCATTTTAATTTTGACTTTTTAGTGGACATCGTCTATATTATAATCGGTGTAGTTACGGCGGCGTTTGCACTTCAGAGTTTTTTGGTTCCAAACTATTTTTTTGATGGAGGTATAACAGGTATTTCCCTGCTGATACATGAAATTTATCATATTAATCTTGCGTATGTAATCCTGTTTGCTAATTTTCCGTTTATTATTTTATCAATGTATGTGCTTAACTACAGCTTTGCGATAAAGACATTTGTTTGTATAATATTACTGGGCGTTTGCCTGCATTATATAAATTACCCGGTAATCACTCAGGATAAATTACTGGTATCCATTTTTGGTGGATTTTTCCTGGGCATTGGTATTGGCTTAACTATGCGTGCAGGTTGTGCTGTAGATGGCATTGAAGTGCTGGCGCTATATGCATGGCGGCGCACAAGCTTTACCATAAGTGAAATAATTCTTGCATTGAACCTTATCATATTCAGCATTGCGGCTACAAAATTTGGTATTCCAACGGCGCTTTACTCTATGCTTACTTACTTTACGGCATCAAAAACTGTTGATTACGTTGTTGAAGGCATTGAAGCATACACAGGCGTTACCATTATATCTTCAAAAAGCGATATAATAAAATACCGCCTCGTAAATGAATTAGGACGCGGTATAACTATTTATAAAGGAGAGAGGGGCTTTTTACCCGGCAATTTTGAAGTGCATGAAAACTGTGACATTATTTTTACAGTGATAACAAGACTGGAATTGCGAAAGTTAAGAAACCTTGTGAGCGCTATAGATCCGAAAGCTTTTGTTTTTGCAAATACAATCAGAGAAGCTTCAGGTGGTGTTATTAAGAGAAGGCATATTCATTAATGTGCCGTACGGTTTAAACGATACACCTTTGTACTCCTACCAACAATAATTTGAATCTTGAATACAACCTTACTTATAGAACCCAATAATTAAATTTATATAATGTCTGTAATATCACTAGGCAGCATGGCATTTGATGCTATCGAAACTCCCTTCGGAAAAATAGATAAAGTAATTGGCGGATCGGCTACATACGTTGCCTACGCCGCAACGCATCTTGTTAAACCTGTATATCAAATATCAATTGTCGGTAACGATTTTCCTTTAGAAGAAATGGAAGAGCTTAAGAACCGGGGAACAAAGTTAGACGGCGTTGAGATCATTGCTGATAAAAAATCGTTTTTCTGGAGCGGTAAATATCACCTTGATATGAATACCCGCGATACACTTGTAACCGACCTTAATGTACTTGCAGATTTTAACCCTGTAGTGCCTGAAAGTTACCAGGATGCTGAGTTTCTGATGCTTGGTAATGTAATGCCGCAATTGCAGATGAGCGTGATAAATCAATTAAAAAAAAGACCTAAACTTATTGTACTTGATACAATGAATTTTTGGATGGAAACTGCAATGGATGATCTTAAAAAGGCATTGACGATGATAGATGTGTTGCTGATAAATGATAGTGAGGCCCGGTTCTTAAGTAAAGAGCTTTCCCTGGTGAAGGCAGCAAAAATAATACAGGGCATGGGGCCGAAATATCTTATCATTAAAAAGGGAGAACATGGCGCTTTGCTCTTTCATGATAATCACGTTTTTTTTGCACCTGCGTTGCCGCTTGAAGATGTGTTTGACCCAACAGGAGCCGGTGATAGCTTTGCTGGGGGGTTTATCGGCCATTTGGCAAGAACAAAAGATATTAGCTTTGAGAACATGAAAACAGCCATAATTGTTGGTTCTGCAATGGCCAGTTTTTGCGTGGAAAAATTTGGACCTCAAAGATTAAAAGAGATCTCTAAAAAAGACATAGATACAAGGTTATCAGAATTTGTGCAACTGGTAAACTTTGATATTGACCTTGTATAATTTATTCCTTTGACTTTTTCTGATTACGTTCTCAACTTTATTCAAAATCTTTCTTTTCCATTCTCTCTTTCTTCTGATATAGAAGTTATGAATCCTTTTCTAGATTCATACACGATCAACATTTGCAAAACCTTTTATAATAAATACTACAATGATCAAAATGACCGGGTAATGATCATTGGCATTAACCCGGGAAGATTTGGAGGTGGAGTAACCGGTATACCTTTTACTGACCCGATACGACTACAAACTGAATGCAATATTGAGAATGTATGGCCGAAAAAGCAGGAACTATCTTCCGTGTTTATTTATGAAATGATAAAAGCTTTTGGAGATGTAAATACATTTTATAACGCTTTCTACATAACAGCTGTAAGTCCATTAGGATTTACAAGGCTTAATAAAAATCTTAATTACTATGATGATAAACATCTTGAAAAAGAAATAAAGGAATTTGTTGTTGAATGCATGATTAAACAATTAAAGTTTGGCGTTTCTCGTGAGGTGGCTTTCTGTCTTGGCGATGGAAAAAATTATAAATATCTGTCGCAGTTAAACAAAGAGCATAAGTTCTTTGATACAATAACTCCGTTATCGCACCCACAATTTATAATGCAGTACAAATTAAAAGGTAAAGAAGATTATATTCGGTATTACCTTCAACACTTAAAAGCCGCGATTAAATAAAAAATCTCGTAATTATAATTTTGTTTAATGACAGCAACCCTAATATACTGTTATGATGCGTATTGCGGTTGGTGCTATGGCTTTAGCCAGGTAATAAAAAAAATTAATTCTCAGTACAAAAGCAAGCTGCTAATGGAAGTACTTTCCGGCGGTATGATATTGCCTGGAGAACCAGTACACATAGGCGCTACAGCCGCATACATTAACGATGCATACAAAAAAGTAGAAGAAATAACCGGTGTAAAATTCGGGGAAGATTATCTGTGGCACATCAAACATCCGCAGCAAAGTGACTGGTATCCCAACTCAGAAAAGCCTGCAATTGCTTTATGTATATTTAGGGAATACTTCCCTGATCTCCAGGTAAATTTTGCTACAGATCTTCAATATGCTTTGCATTTTGAAGGCAGGGATCTTACTGATGATGAAGCTTACAGACTCATCCTGGAAAAATATAATTTTCCTGCAGAAGATTTTTACGAAAAGCTTTATGATGAATTGTATAAGGAGGAAGCTGCTTATGAATTTGCTTTATGCAAACAGTTACAGGTAACAGGATTCCCGGCTTTGTTTCTTCAAACAAGTGAAACAAGATTTAATTTATTGGCAAGAGGATACACTGATTTTGATACGGTTAATGATAGAATTAAAAATTGCCTTAAAGAAAATTCAATTGAAGTCGACCATGCCGGTTAAAGATCATAAAATTATTTCTTTGAAATTAGTTCTATCGTTTTTACTTTTTCAGGAAACCAAACCTGCATTTCACCTTTGCCCCGGTTAGCCCACGCATAATAAGGAATTGCAACAAACGGTTGCTTTACGGTATTTATGTTTTCACCCCTTTCATCAACCGATATTGCAGGCACAGTGCTTTTAAGTATAACAACTCCGTTTAACAAACCAGCTTTATATTCTGATGTAAATGTCGCTTCTGACGGCAATACAATATTACTGGCCTTACTGTTATTATCTATCCATTCAGCACAATAAATCAATGGGCCTCTTTGTAATGCTACTCGTCCAATATCATTTTTTACATTTTGGTTAGCAACAATGCGTTGCACATCCATGGGCAATTTTAATTCAACAACGTCATTCTTTTTCCAGTTCCTCGTAAGCGTGGCATAACCGTTTTGCATAGTATACATTGCACGCTGTCCATTAACAGTTATAACAGGTTTTGAATCCAGGTTATTTTTAAATGTATATAGGTCTGATGGCATCTCTTCATTTCTTGCCCATCCGGGTATACGCAGCATCAGCGAAAAGTTATAAGAAGATTTCAGGCTGATAATAAATTTAAGCACGCCATCCCAGGGATAATTATTTTGTTGTGTTATGGATACCGGCTTCCCTTCAACACTCAAATCAGCACTGCTGTTAGTGAAAAGATTTACATAAACATCTTTTTTATTTTGGGCATATACATATCCCGGTATTGAAGGAAGTAATCGTGTTAAGTTGGTAGGGCAACACGAACAATCGAACCAGCCGGAACGCTCGGCTTCCATTGCCGGATGTGAAAAGTTGTTGTGTATCTGCATGGCATTGG
The DNA here is from genome assembly GCA_964235805.1 of uncultured Chitinophagaceae bacterium. Taxonomy (GTDB): domain Bacteria; phylum Bacteroidota; class Bacteroidia; order Chitinophagales; family Chitinophagaceae; genus Ginsengibacter. The sequence goes on from CAXSEB010000014.1 coordinate 12,725, forward strand.
TATAAAAAAAAGACTTTCCATCTAGACCAATACCTGATATCAACCCATTATATAATATCTTTTCCAGCACATCAATATATTTTGAATCTCCATGTAACTGGAACATCCGTTGATTCCAATAAACATTTGCTATTGCAGCACAGGTTTCATTGTATGCGGTTTCATTGGGCAGTTCATAATTGTCACCATATCGTTCTCCTGAAGGGATTGCACCTGCGCCGCCCTGTACATACAACTTCTTTGAAACAAGATTATCCCAGATACTATCGGCCGCCTGCAACAGTTTTTTATCCCCCGTAAGGGCAGCAATATCTGCCACTGCAGAATATAAATAACCTGCACGCACTGCATGGCCTTCTGCTTCGTTCTGATCAATAACAGGCTTATCATCCTGCCAATACATACCATTCTTCCATACATCTTTACTTGTACTATCGTAGCCTTTATACTGACCTCTCGCTTCAATAAAAAATTTAGCAGTGGAAAGATATTCGGGCTTGCCGGTGATTCTATAAAGCTTCACTAAACCCATTTCCACTATTTCATGTCCGGGAGCAACTGTTCGTTTGCCCGGGCCAAAAACAGAACACACTAGGTCAGCATTTTTTAAAGCAATATTTAAAAAACTTTTTTTGCCGGTAGCCATGTAATGAGCCACAGCAGCCTCATACATATGACCGGCATTATACAGCTCATGACTTAATTCACGTTCTCTTTCCCAACGCTGTTTACCAGCCCATTCATGCGGGTGAGCCGGGTCTATTGTTCGTGCAGTGTATAAGTAACCATCAGGCTCCTGCGCTTTTCCAACAATTGCAATTAATGAATCAAGGTATTTCTCAAGCTTTGCATCAGGAAAAAGTTTTAGTGAATAAGAAGCACCTTCAATAGTTTTATAAATATCAGTATCATCAAAAGGAAAGATGGTGCAAAATTTACCTGTATGAGCGGCTGCCATAACAAAATTCTTAACCCTTCCTGTGGATTCGCATCTTGCAAAGGAAGCAGGAATGGTAACAGTGTGATTTATCTTTAACCTGGGCAACCAAAAATTGTCAGACAGTTTTACCATATTGAACGAAACCGGCTGAATCGGATAATCGCTTTTTTGTGCAAAGGTTGAGATAGTACAAAATGTGAAAAGAGATATTAATAGCTTTTTCATATAACAACAATTATCATTTAAGTTAAGTAATAATTACCATAAGCAGGGCGCAATATTATCTGCAGGTATGCTTAATTATTTTAGAGGTTATTTTAATGCCTTACTTTGAGGCACCCTGTTCTTTACAAAACATCTTAGAACATTATCATTAACTGCAGCAACAATTAAATCGTTTTTGTTATTTAGAGAAATGCGTTTTAAATCTTTTACATCTCCATCTACAATAAAACCGCTTTTGGTTATAGCAATAGGCGAAAAATTTCCTTTACCATTTCCTCTTAATATCAACCCGTAAGATGCATCATACCTTCCTGTAATTGCTTCTGTCTGGTATTCATTGCCTGCCATTACAAGGTCAACATTTCCATCTGCATCAGCATCATATGCAAGTATTGCATTTACCGGTGAAACCTGCGCCTCCAGTGGCAAATCGTGTATTTTAAATTTCCCGTTCCCAAGGTTCTCTATCCAGGCACTTTCCAAATTTTCACACTTCAATTTTACCCATCCTTTGTCATCATAATCACTCGCCAATTTTTCCATAGTAATATCAGCATAATCTTTATGCAATAAATATTTTTTCTTTATAGAAGGCATTTCATCGGCAAGCTGGTTTCTATCAATACCGGGATACAGCTCATATTTGCCATCGTTATTTTTTTGATAATAGGCAGGTATTACATCAACGGTGCCATTTTTATCCATATCCTTTGCGTAATACATCATCGGTGTTTGCGCATTTGTGTGATATTTATTATTTAAGCCCATGTTCCCGGCTACATAGTCCATGTCGCCATCTTTGTCTATATCAACAGCTACCAGGGAACGCCACATACCATTGTTATTTTGCAATCCCGTTGCTGCACTTACTTCTACTAATTTTCCGTTCCTGTTTTCAAAAAACCGTATAGGCATCCACTCGCCACAAATTATAAGATCAGGCTTTTTATCATTATTAAAATCGGTCCAAAGTCCTGCTGTTATCATTCCCGCTTTAGCAAGATCAGGACATACTTGTTTTGTGACATCTGTGAAAACACCTTTGTTATTTTGTAAGATATAGCTTGGTGGAAACTGTGGATATTTTTCGGGCACAACACGTCCGCCAATAAATAAATCTAAATCGCCATCTCCATCATAATCAGCTGCTGTTACCGCCTGTGAAATAACGGAGAAACCGGAAGCAAAAGCAGACTTAGTCAAAGTGAAATTTCCTTTGCCATCATTACTATATAACCGGATATTATTAATTGTACTGTTTGGCCCAAACTCAGTGCTGCCGCCGGTTATAAGGAGGTCAGCATCTTTATCGCCATCAGCATCAAACAAAAGTGTACCTACATCTTCTTCTGGTTTATTCCCTTGTATAAGGTCTTTTGAAACGAAGGAGCCGTTCGCCTTTTGAATAAAGAATTGGCCGGATTGGTTGGCCGCACCACCCACAAAAAAATCTGTAAGACCATCGCCATTCATATCACCTGTTGCAATGTTTGGCCCCAGCTGAGAGTACCTTTGAGGCTGAGGACGGTGATAACTAAAATCAAAATACTGGCCTTCAGTATGTTTAAAATCAAAGTTAAATATCGAAGTAACATCCGTAAGTAATGAGTTTGCATTTGAAGAACCTTTGACTATAGCAGGCTCTATGGCATCTTTATATTTTATTGTTAATAAATGATTGGATAGAACGTTTTTGAAGACCTGCTCTTTATCATCAGGCCATTTTATTTTGATAGAATCTATATTAGTAGCATTCCCAACACCAAAATGAAGCCTGTAATCAACGCTGGAAGAAAAGCCTCGTACAGGAGATTGTTCAATGAACTGAACGGCTTGTTTATTATACAGAAAGAGCCTGGCGCCTAAACCAAATAAGTTGCCAGACTTGCCTTCAAGTCGTATGGTTATGAACTCATTGATGCTGTCCTTTACTGACTTCCTGAGTTCATTTCTATACAAAAAAGCCTGCTGATTCATGTTATTTACAACCAGGTCAAGATCGCCGTCATTATCCAGATCAGCATATGCAGCGCCATTAGAAACAGAGGGAATTGCAAGTCCTGTTTGTTTTGTAGTGTTGCTAAAAGTGAGATTATGATTATTGTGATAAAAATAATTATCAGGTTTTATGCTTCCATACTGATCTAAATTTTTACGAAGAAGGGCAATTGTGCTTTTATCCATTGTATGCACAGTTTGGTTGTCGCCAAAATTGTAATCACTTTGTGTATGAGCATTTTTAAAAGTTGCATAATCGTTATTAGTAACATCCCTGGCGAGGCCGTTTGTAATATGGATATCCTTCCAACCATCATTATCAAAATCAGCTATTAATACGCTCCAGCTCCAGTC
>CAXSEB010000015.1:0-6434 GCA_964235805.1 uncultured Chitinophagaceae bacterium
AAATGTTCATCACAATTAATTAGAAGTTATCCATTTATTTATTTGCTGCTGAAACTCACTGCTACGAAGGTTTTTAACCTGGTATCTGCCAAGCTTATATTGATTTGAATTTTTGGTGATGATATCTTCTTCTGTGGTAAATGCTATACTTAAACCGCAATCTCTTACAGCATTAATAGTTGTATTATTATAATTTCCATAAGGATAAGACAGCAGATCCAATCTTTTACCGGTTATATCTTCAAGAAATTTTTTGTTGTCACTGATCTCTTTTTTTTGAAATGAGTGATCATGAAAAGCCAGTGCCGGATGAGTGCTGGTGTGAACGCCGATATCAAAAAGAGGATGATTACTTAGTGATTGTAATTGTTCTACTGACATGCAGGTGTATTGAGGCCGTACATTGTAATTTACTTTTGCCCATTCTTTAATATGTTGCAGAATTGTTTGTTGCTGGTGATGAGGTAAGGGTTTAAGTGCTTGCCATATATATAAAAAAAGCCTGCACCTTAAAGTTGGAGGATCATCCAAAGTTGCCTTCCATAATGTATGAATATGACGCAGGTGCTCTGAAAGATTAGTCTCATTTTCCAAATCGTAATCAATTGCTTCGTTGTTTATGGAAAACGAAAATTGCCGGGGCAAACGGTTACTGAATAAAAAAATATTTTCCAGCTCATCCCACCAGAACTCTTGCTGGTGGCCAATATTACAGGATGTTATAAAGAATGTAGCCGGTAATTGGTATTGTTCCAACAAAGGTTTAGCTGCCAGGAAATTATCTGCAGTTCCATCATCAAAAGTGATAGCTATACTCTTTTTTATTTTTTTTAGCTTCAGTTGTTCTGCCATTTGCTTAAGAGGAATAACATTGCAAGCTTTTTTTAAAACCTGTAAATGCTGGGCAAAATTCTCGCTGCTCACTGAAATTTCCCATACATCAGAAACAGGTTCCGCAATTCTATGATACATCAAAACCAATCCGTTCTTATTGAAACATTTTTGCCTGACCAGATTTATTATAGATCCCATTAGCTAACCTTTAATTGCTTTTACTGTATTGATTACCGGAAAGTGCGGATCTCTATGATCTAACTTTTCAGTCGAAACTTCCGGTAACCCTAAGCCGTGTAAAAAAGTAGTGGCGGCATACACATTTCCAAATGAATTGATCTCCGCTTTACCGGTTATAAAAATTTCTTCAAACAATTTTTTTAATGCTTTATCGGTAAAAGACCAATACCATGTTTCTTTCCACTCACCATGATCAATTGGTGTAATGCCCGGCACTGTAAGTAATAGTGCACCGCCGGGTTTTAATATCCTGTAGCAAGTTGCCAGTGCCTGTTTAAAATCGTAAATTAAATGCAGCGTTTGTGTAAGCACTATGCAATCAAAGGAATTATCATTTATCTGCGGAGCATAGCTAATATCGCCAATAATAGTTGCATTTGGATTTTTGTCGTTTACATGCAGTATATCGCTTTTGATAACATTTTCTTTTCCAAATTTCAAAGTGTATTCATTATCACCTATTTCAAGCACACGGCCATGTATGGACTTTGCTTCGTTGTTAAGAAAGTTTTCGATGTAATAACGATCAACAGGGCCTCCACGGTCATAGCCAAACTCAGTACTGACTGGCGTTACGGAGTTGAGGTCACCAAGTGAAAGAGAACCCAGCCTGGGTATTGTTTTCTTTTGTGAAGTGGTGCTCCCAAGCAGTTTAGATGCGAACGCTGGTATAGATTTTTTTAGTGTTTTTTTTATCATAAGTAAACCTTCTTAGTATATACCGGGTTAGTAATGATGGCCTGTATTTTAGTAATGTAAATACGTTGTTCCACGATCGTTGAATCTTTTTTGCAACCAGCTTTCTATATATATCTTTACAATAATATTCTTTCCATATCTTTTGCCCTTCTTTGAAAGCTTTCTTTTCTAATGATGAAACCAATTGCTTTTTCTGACGGTTTAATACAAATAAAACACTTGTAAGCATTTTGGAAATATTGTTAGACATGTTTTCAGTATGTAAACGATATGCGGCTATCTTCTTTGTGTGATGTGCAACCGGATATTTCCTGGCTATCTTTAAATACAGGTCATAATCTTCACACATTTTTAATGAGGTGTCAAACTGCATTTCATCAAACACCCGGCGCCTGTACATCACAGTCGCGTGCATGCCAATATAATTGCCTTTAAGAAGGTTGCAATAATGCTCATCATTTACTTCTGTAATATCTTCCTGTATTTTATTCTCTTTTACAAACACCTTATCATGTCCACCTGAAATAAAAGCAAGCTTTTGATTTTTTAATAACTGTTCTGCATTAAAAGATATTGCGCCCTGCAGCAACCAATCATCAGCGTCAAGAAATACCAGGAATTCACCATAGCTGTTTTTTATACCGGTGTTTCTTGCCGCAGATAAACCTTGGTTTTGCTGATAAATGTACTTTACACCTTTGCAATTTGTTGACACTTCTTTTGTATTATCTGAAGATCCATCGTCGACCACAATAATTTCAATTGGTGTATAATTCTGCTGCCAAACACTTTGTATTGCTTCCAATAAAAAGCTGCCATGATTATAACATGGAATTACTACCGAAACTAATGGCATTCTATTTTGATCAGTTAATGGCATATTTAACTTATCAGGCGTTTTTATGTTGACGGTAATAATTCAATCCTGACAACACACCTTTTACTTCAACCCATAAACTGCTGTATCTTAAACGGTAACCGGGGAAACCCTTTAACAATAACCGTAAATAATACTTCGGCAAGTTTACAAATAAGTGGTGCTTATATCCAGCCTTCGGTTCATGCTTTTGTTGTATCATAGCTGCGGCTGCAAAGCCCCGCATATAATTAAACAATTGGCTTTTTAAATGCGGCATTTCCCTCCGGTGTTCATGGTAAACAATTGCTCTTGGGTTATAGTGTATTGTTTTGCCTGCCGCAAGAATACGATACCACATCTCTGAATCACCATTACAGCCGGCTGCTCCTACATCAAGCCTCTCATCAAAATAACCGGCTATATTAAAAACATTCTTTCTAAAAGCGGTGTTTGCGCCTGCGCCGATTTCCCAAACCGGCGGACCTTTGGCGAGGGTTTTTTCAAAATAATTTTTATCATAATACTTATCAATATAACCACGGTTAAAACTCCAGTATTTTTCAAATATGTATTGCGCTTCGGTAAGTAACTCGGCGGCTATTACGAGGCCTGTCATAGCATGAATTTGCTCATCCTGAAAAGTTTGCCATACATGATAAATCAAATGCTGATGAACTGCAACATCATCATCAACAAATGCAACTACCGGCATTGATGCAGTTTTAACGCCGGTGTTTCGTGCGATATCAAGGCCTGGCCGGTCTTCACGTACATATATAACGTTACTAAATCTTTTTACAACATCTTGTGTGGTTGTATCTGTAGGAGCATTGTCTATAACAATTATTTCTTTCGGTAGGCAACTCAATTGTTGTAACGCCTTTAAACAATTGTTTAGATGTTGAGCACGGTTACGTGTGCAAACAATTACGGATACTTCAGCCTTTTGTGGAATATTTTCCGGATAAGAAAATATTGTATCCATCCAGGCATTCCACTTTTTAAAATCTTTTTCTTTTAGCCATTGCTGCCAGTTAGCACCACGCAGATTGTGCTTTGCTGAATAATATTCTACGCCTTTTTTAATTGAAGCAGTAAGCCTTTCAAAGTAAATATCTCCAGTGATTTTTATTGCGGGTTGCAAATACCAATCACCAAGAGCAATATCGTTCCACCAGAACACGATATAATTGCCCTGGCTTACAGTGCTCAATTCAGGCAAATCCTGATCTAGCGCAAGATTTATATGACTAATTTTATATGGCTTGTACCTGTTCATTTGATACTGGTGAAGAAATTATTTGCTCAAGTTTAAAAGGAAACGAAGGTCTTACTGCGCCCCACCACTTACCATAATATTGTATGCCTTCACGGTAATCTTCTAACTCAAAAGAGATACATTCTTCAAAATTGAATAATGGGATGGAGGTATCTTTTACAAAGTTTATTGAAATATAATAAGAGCCGTCGTTGAAAAAATTTCCAGGTATCTGGCATTCGCCTTTCATAAGGCCTTTTGTACATATAACCGGTGGTGATAACAGATCAAAGACGCATTCACCACCATAAGTATAAAGTACTAATCCTGAGCTCAGTTCGATATCTTCGGAGTAGTTCCAAAACTCATATTTAACGGTAAGCGGCGTTGTAATATCTAAAGGCGCATCAGGGCTTTTTAGGTGAGGTATCATTTCTATGCTTTTAATACGTATAAGATCGTTACCCGGCGCTTCTTCAGCATTGCTCCAGCTTTGCGAAAGCATGAATTTCTGAACACGTGAAATGTATTTATTCACTACAACAGATGCTTCACCAATTTGCTGCAGCTGGCCTTTCTGCAGCCACAAAGCCTTATCACATAAGCTGTTTATTGCCTGCATGCTATGGCTTACAAATAAAATTGTTCTGCCTTCTGATTGAGAAACCTGGCGCATTTTTCCCAGGCACTTTTTCTGAAAGTCAGCATCGCCAACGGCTAAAACTTCATCAACAATTAATATATCCGGCTCAAGATGCGCTGCTACAGCAAATGCAAGCCGCACATACATTCCCGAAGAATATCTTTTAACGGGCGTATCAATAAAGTTTTCAATACCAGAAAAAGCAACTATCTCATCAAACTTCTTTTTTATTTCATCTTTCTTCATCCCGAGAATATACCCGCTCACATATATATTTTCTCTTCCACTTAATTCAGCGTTGAAGCCAGTGCCTACTTCCAGCAAACTGCTCACTTTACCATTACCTCTTACCGCGCCTTTTGAAGGACGCACAATTCTTGAAATAATTTTTAGTAATGTTGATTTTCCAGAACCATTAGGGCCAATAATTCCTAATCTTTCTCCCTGTTTTAGTTGAAAGCTTACATCTTTTAAAGCCCATAATAACTGGCTGGATGTTGTTGATGTTTCATTATCTGCTAACTTAAAAAATGGGTTTTCTTTTTTAAGTATAGAGGTCGTCCACCAATAATTTATATCCTGGCGCAGCGAGCCAGTACCAATTGTGCCCAACCGGTATAACTTGGAAAGATCTTCAACCTCTACAACATTTTCTGACATATTTTTAAATCACATCTATTAGTTTATTTCCATTTCTATTAAATAATAGTAACGATAGCGGAAAAATAACTATCATAAAACTTACACTGTAAGCAAGATGAAACGCTGAAACTGTTCCTTCTCCCAATAAGCTCAATCTAAACAATTCAAATAACGGTGTTAACGGATTTATTATTACTATCCAGCTTAATTGTTTTGGAACAGATGCCAATGGATAAATAACAGGAGTAACATACATTAGTAATCTTATAAAAAGACTTACAAGGTTTCCGATATCACGGTATTTGGCTGTAAGTACAGAAAATATCATACCCATGCTGAGTGATATAATTCCTATAGTAAATATAGATAGCAAAAAAGCAGGCGTTAGCGCAGAAAATGGAACCTTGAAGCCAAGAAAAAAAATATGATAGGCTATCAGGATAAACAGGAAGAACAACTGCATTGAAAAGCGTAAAAAATGTGTACATACAGCCGCTATTGGCATCACAATTCTTGGAAAATAAACTTTGCTAAATACCGCCAAATTATCTCTGAACGTATTTGAAGTGCCGCCGAAACTATCACTGAAAAAATTCCACAATACAATGCCGGAAAAAAAGAATAATACATGCGGAATACTTCCCGTTGCAATGCGAACAACCCTGCCAAAGACCAGTACATAAGTTACAAGAGTTACTAATGGTTGAAATATTATCCATACCGGACCTAAAAGAGTTTGCTGATAGTTTAAAAGGAATTCTCTTCTTATAAGGCTGAACAGTAAATGTCGATATGAGAAAAGCTCGTGCAGGTTCCAGCTCCAGTCGCTTGTTTTTTGTGTTATTTCCCAATCCCAGTGTTTGCCATTTTTCCTCATGAGAACTGCGTTCAATAAAATTTGGATTATAGTCTGATGATAAATAAAAACCATGCAATAATTGGACTACACAATTTTCAAAATAAACATAGTTTACAGGTTATTATTGCTTTAAGATAGAAATAAAGAAAAATTTTACAGTTAACATATCTGTTTGCAGATATAGATATTCTATATAAATTAAACCTTCATAAGGCCGGGAACGGAAGTGATCAGGTTTTTAGTGTATTCTTTTTGAGGCCTGAGCCAAATATCTTCAGCCGTACCGGATTCTTCGATGCGGCCTTTGTTCATAATCATTATGCGATCGCTTAAGTAACGCACAACTCCAAGATCATGAGAAATAAAGGTGGTTGTAAAATTAAATTCCTTCCTAAGAGCG
>CAXSEB010000015.1:6444-16231 GCA_964235805.1 uncultured Chitinophagaceae bacterium
TCGTTCAAAAGGTTTAAAACCTGTGCCTGCACGCTAACGTCAAGCGCAGACACACTTTCATCGCATATAATAAACTCTGGCGACAAGCCTAATGCTCTTGCTATGCAAATTCTTTGTCGCTGGCCACCGCTAAATTGGTGTGGATAACGGTTAAAGTGTTCGGTCTTTAAATTTACTTTATCCAACAATTCCATTACTCTGTCACGCCGCTGCCTGTCGTTCTTTAACAGACCATGCACCTTCATAGGTTCTTGTATAGCGCTGCCTATTGTAAGCCTGGGATTCAGTGAGCCATAAGGATCCTGGAAAATGATTTGAATCTTTTTTCGCAATCTCCTGATCTGTTCTTTAGATATATATGCTATATCTCTTCCTTCAAAAAAAATATGGCCTGATGTAGGCTCAATCATGCGGATAAGAGCCCGGCCTAAAGTAGTTTTGCCACAGCCGCTTTCACCGGCAAGGCCAATAGTTTCGCCTTTGTAAATGTTGAAGCTTACATCATCTACCGCTTTAAATTCATTTACTGTCTTGCCCAAAAAATTCTTTTTGGTAAAGTATACATTAAGATTTTTTACTTCCATTAAAGCTTTTGAATTCCTGGGGTTTTCATTGTTGGCTGCAATATTTACCGTTGAGGGTTGTTGATGTACTAAAGATTCGCCTTGCTGCATGAAATCAATTATAACCGGCAGCCTCTGCTCTTTGGAATATAACGCTGGTCTGCAGGCAAGCAGTGCCTTTGTGTATGGATGTTCAGCCTGGGTGAAAATTTTTTTGATGGTGCCGGTTTCCACAATGGCTCCTTTGTACATAACTATTATTTTGTCGGCAATCTCTACAACAAGTCCAAGATCATGAGTGATATAAATTACACCCATGTTGTATTTTTTTTGAAGGTCTTTTATAAGCAGCAGTATTTTTTTTTGAACAATTACATCTAACGCTGTGGTTGGCTCATCTGCGATTAATAAAGATGGATTACAACTCATTGCCATAGCAATCATCACCCGCTGTTTTTGTCCGCCGCTTAACTGGTGCGGATAAACATTAATGGCAGTTTCAAGAAGCCCAACTTGTTTAAACAATTTGATAGTCTTTTGTTTCGCTAACGTTTTATTTATATGCTGATGAGCTAGTATTGCTTCCATCACCTGGCTGCCACATGTTTGTACCGGGTTTAGCGAGGTCATTGGCTCCTGGAAGATCATTGCAACATTATTACCTCTGATGTTTGCTAATTGCTCGGCAGACAGTTTAAGAAGATTAATTTGTTGGTTATCTTCTTTGGAAAACAGGATTTCGCCATTTTTGTAAAAAGCCGGTGGCACTGCTAACAATTGCAATATAGAAAGTGAAGTGACTGTTTTTCCGGAACCTGATTCCCCAACAACAGCAACTATTTCACCCTTATTTACCTGGAAAGAGATATTCTGTATGGCTGATGTGGTTTCATATCCTGTTTTAAAATCAACAGAAAGATTTTTTATATGGAGAAGAGGAAACAATAAGGTTAATTGAAAAATTAGGTCTACAGTTGTTGTTGTGCTTTATTCTTAAAACTTCAAATGCCTTACCGTTACGCCGTTATTCATTAACTGCTTTAAGGAATCGACACCAATCTTTAAATGCCTTTCTACGAAAGTTGAGGTAACAGTAACATCACTTGCCTCTGTTTTTACCCCCTCAGGAATCATGGGTGAATCACTTACTAAAAGCAACGCACCGGTTGGTATCTTATTAAAAAAACCTACGGTGAAAATGGTGGCGGTTTCCATGTCGATAGCATAAGCCCGTATACGTTGCAGGTATGCTTTAAATACTTCATCATGTTCCCAAATACGGCGGTTTGTAGTATATACAGTGCCGGTCCAATAGTCATGTTCATATTCTCTTATAGTAGTTGAAATAGCCTTTTGCAAAGCGAATGCAGGCAGCGCAGGAACTTCTGATGGAAAATAATCGTTGGATGTTCCTTCTCCTCTTATAGCCGCAATAGGCAATATCATATCACCAATTTTATTTCTCCTTTTCAGACCTCCGCATTTGCCTAAAAATAGCACCGCTTTTGGTTGTGTGGCGCTCAATAAATCCATTATTGTTGCGGCTGTTGGGCTGCCCATGCCAAAATTTATTATGGTGATGTTATTAGCAGTAGCGCATTGCATCGGCTTATCGATGCCGGTAACTTTTACTGAATTCCATTCAGCAAAAAGAGCAACATAGTTGCTAAAATTTGTAAGCAATATATATTCACCAAAATTTTCTAATTTCTCGCCTGTATATCTTGGTAACCAATTGTCTACTATTTCTTTCTTGGTTTTCATTGCTGGTAATTATGGCCATAATAAAGTTACAAATTTATAATTGAGCTTGCAGTTATGATAAAGATTGAATATCCTGTTCATAATTATAAAATAAAAGAAGTAAACAATGTAGGACAAATCTTTGATCCGTTGCGCAAGCAATGGCTGCAGCTAACGCCTGAAGAATGGGTGCGCCAAAATTTTTTACAGTATATCATACAGGTAGAAAAATACCCTGAAGGTCTTATTGCTGTTGAAAAAGAGATTCGTTTGGGAGAACTAAAAAAGAGATGTGATATTGTTGTTTACACAAGGAACATTTTTCCCTGGATGATTATTGAATGTAAGCAGATGAAAGAGCCGCTTAATGCAAATGTGTTAAACCAGGTTTTGCGTTATCACATTACATTGCCGGCAACTTACCTTGTTATTACAAATGGCAGTTATTGTTTTGGTTTTGAAAAAAGAGAGCAGCAATTTTATGAGATTGATAAGATGCCTGATTACAGTCAGTTGCATTAATTGAAAGATTAATCTTCACTTTCTATTTTTTTGAAGTAGGTTTTGTATTTGTCTTTTGTTTTTTGAATAGCCCAAGGAAAAGCGTATTTCATTAAAAGCCGGTCGCTTTTAATTGTATCTAACGTTTTTATAATTTTTTGTATGCGTACTTTTGAAGAGGAAGGCATTATTCCGCCAGCCTTGTTAAGTGCAAACCTCACAAACTTTAAAGGGATGCTTAAATTTTCTGTGAGCTTAATAAGTGTAAATGGAGGAACTTTTTTTTGCGATGACCAGGCAGCTGAGTTAAGACGCAACCAGCTATATAAAGATTTTCGGGTGGTTAAGGAAAGGTTATCTCCACGTGAGCTAAAAAGCACCGAAGCTGCTTTTTTTAACATTCCAAAGTCATTTCTGCGAACGCCGCCGGCTTCTACAATTCGCCGGCAAATTGGTCGGCTATAATTACCAGGAATATCCCAGGGTTTCATTTCCATGGAATTGCTTATTTTGTTGATATCCCTGATTTGCCGTACGCCCATAAATGGAACAGGTAAGTGTATAAATCCTACCCATAAACGATATTCCGTCAACGACAAACCCGACGGATCTCCGCGAACAATTGTTGGATTTAAACTTTTAGTTTCTTTTGCCCAAATTTTATCACCATGAAACCCTGTTAACAAAACACGCCCGGACAGCGATTCTTCTGCACCGCCAAAATATACATCTTCTCCTTTTGCATCAGAAGAAATGAAAAGAGCCTCTATCAAATCACGGGATTTCCAGTCATCTCTTGGAATCAATTTAAGGGGAATATTAATGCATTTGCAATTTCCTTACCATTATCTGCATCTCCTCCACGGGCTTTTAAAAACGGAATTGTTTCACGCAATCCAACCTTTTGCGCCAGCACTGTAATTGTCGCAGAGTCGTACCCAGATGAAAGAGTTCCCAACATTTCATAAGAATATTTTCTTTCTGCGGCCAATGTATTGTCAGAAATTTTTTTAAGGGACGAAAGCAAAAAGTCGTGATATTTAGTAAAAGAACTAAAATCACGTTGCTCGTTAGGCTTCTCTACTTCTACCAAAGTACTGCCATTCCATACAAGATTATTAAAATAGGACAGTTGCACTTTCTCGCCTGATAACAACTTTATATTTTTTTCATACTTGTCTAGCCCCTGGGTAATTGAAGTTAAACGTTCGAAGTAATCAGGGTAAGCCGGATCGATACTATTATCAGTTACACTCAGCAGGCATGCTAAAGAATTAGAGATCCAAACACTGCCAGGCAAAGTTAATGCTTGAAGACGATCAACAGTTGTACCGGATGATACAAACGTCACCTGCTCTGTCCGGATACGAGCACCTGAACCAAATATAATATCCGTCAAATCAAAATCCCCGGTTTCAAAATTGTTATTCCAAACGGCTTCGCAAAACCAGTTATCCCTTACCTCAACGCCGGCACCATGATAAACCACAATTACGGAATTAGCATAAAAACATTGTGCAGCCCATGCAAGCGGTGGCCATTTATCGAACATGCAAAACCTAAACTTAATCATATGTAATAAGTCTTGAAGGCCGTGTCCTATTTATATCCCTTATATGAATGGTGCGCACTTGCACCACAAGTCTTACGGAAATATTCCAAGCTCAGCATAGCTCGTTGCGACTTTGTTAATTGCGCAAACATAAGCTGCAGTTCGCATATCAGGTATTGAAGAATTGTTATTCCAGATATCCATTATTTCTCTTGTTGCGGTAATCATTGTTTCTTCGAGCCCGCTTCTTACAAGATCAACCTCATCCGCACCGTGCATAATAAATTCTCTTTCTTTTGCACTTACCTTCTTACCGCTAAGTTCTTCAATCTGCCCGAGTATGTGGTTATTCATATTCTCATCAAAACGTTTTTCTAAACGGCCATAGCGTACATGACTCAAGTTCTTTAACCATTCGAAATAACTAACTGTTACACCACCTGCATTAAGGTACATATCAGGAACTACTATTACACCTTTAAGGGCTAAAATTTCGTCAGCATCCGGAGTTAAAGGACCGTTGGCAGCCTCACCAATTATTTTTGCTTTTATCCTTGGTGCATTTTCTCCGTTTATAACGTTTTCAAGTGCAGCAGGAATCAAAATATCGCAATCCATTTCCAGGGCTTCGCCAGTCTTTTCAAAATTAGTTGCTCCTGGAAAATTTAGGATAGAACCATTGTCTTTACGATGTTGTACTACGGCCTCAAGATCAAGGCCATCATAATTGTAGATAGCTCCTTCATATTCTGCAAGGCCAACTATTTTAGCACCAGCTTCCTTAAAAAAATACGCACAATGATATCCTACATTTCCAAGCCCCTGAACACAAACTTTCTTTCCTTCCACACCGAGGCTTAATCCTAATTTGTCCATCACGGAGTGCATGTTACAAACTTCCCTTAAACCGTAGAAAACGCCCAAACCCGTAGCCTCTGTACGGCCGCGAACTCCTCCTTGTGAAACAGGTTTACCTGTCACGCATCCTGCAGCATCAATTTCTCCGGGATGCATAGCAACGTATGTATCTAAGATCCACGCCATTTCTTTTGCACCTGTACCATAATCCGGTGCAGGCACATCAGTACCCGGCCCAATAAAGTTTTTCTTAATCAATTCTGCAGTGTAGCGACGCGTTATTTTTTCAAGATCATAATCAGAATATTTTTTGGGATTTATTTTGATTCCCCCTTTTGCACCACCGAACGGAACATTAACAATCGCACATTTATAAGTCATCAATGCAGCAAGCGCCATTACTTCATCCTGTGTAACAGCAAGACTGAATCGTATGCCGCCTTTACAGGGAGTCTTATGATGAGAATGTTGTATGCGATAAGCTTCTATCACTTCGATCTTATCTCCGATTTTTACCGGGAACCTCATTTGGTAGACGCTGTTGCAGGCCTTTATCTGGTCTAAGATTCCGGAATCCCAATTAGTGAAAATAGATGCTTTGTCAAAGCTTCTTTCAACACTTTGAAAAAAGCTATAGGAAGGTTCTGACACCATGTAAATATTTTTTTATAGTAAGCAATCGTTATTTATGTTCTTAAGATCTTTATTCCTTATTCTTTTCAAACCTGCTTATCTTTTTATCTAAATAAAATACGTAAATAAACAAGCCTGTTAAAATGGTAGTGCATACAGCTACCACCACGTATATTTTACCATTGGTGCGCATTGCATCAGCCATTTCAACTTTTTGCTGAGCATAACTGACCAAGCTGATAAAAAATAATATTAAAGTACCTGCAACAGGTAAGATCTTCTTACGCATTCAATAAACTTTTGTCTTTTAATAATTGCAGGCGAATCTTTATTGTTGCAATCCATACTGCCAATAATGTCCAGCCAATAACGGCAGGATAAAAAACCATCCTCAGCCGGCTGTCTATATCCTTAAAATTTAATGCCGGGTTGCCACTGTCGCTACCAGGAGCTCCCGGATGTAAACTGCCGACAAGTCGCGGCAGTATCCAAATGCTGGGAAATAACAAGGCGAAAGCGAATATGTTATATACTGCGCTTATTCTTGCTCTTTTATCTATGTCGGTAAATGAGCCTCTTAAAACGAAGTATGCGCCGTAAATTAATAACGCAATTGCAGCACCTATTAACTTAGGTTCCTTTAAAACACTGCCGAGAGATTGATGCTGATCAGTTATCCATGTATAGTTTGCCCAGATGGCTCCTGTTAAATACCCAAGTATGCCTAACACAGTACCAACTGCCGCATATTTGCTGGCATAAATATCATTGCGGTGGTTGAATGTTCTAAGATATTTTATACTATAGATAACACTTATTATAAATAAGATCATCATTGAAAACCACATGGATACGTGGAAATAGAGGTTGCGGATGGATTCATTTATAATTGGTAACCGGGGTACATCTAATAAAAAACCGCCAATGAATGTATAAACAAGTAAAACAAACGATAATATTTTCCACCAGCTTTTCCTCACAAAACAAGAAATAATTTATAAAGTGCCGCAAAGCTATATAAAGCTCTCGAATTAAACGTAGAAGAATTTTGTTAGTGAGTTGTGAGTTGTGAGAAGTCTAAGATGTGCCGGAGCAAATAAAAATGTAAAAGAACAATGTTATTCTTTCCATAGATAGGGAAACAATATAATTGCCATTACAATTATTAATACATCCAACCCTAATATTAAACCACATAGTTGTATAACTGCCCCGGTTTTAAATACTTCTGAAAAAGCACTCTTGCTTAAACGCATTAATAAAAGTAATTGAGGCAATATCACCGGGAAACCAAGAATAGCAACAAGTGCTGAATTCTGTTGCGCTTTTGCGGCAATAGCGCTCATTAAAGTAAATACAATGCTAAGGCTTGCGCCACCAATTAGTACAATGCCCGTAAACGTTAAAGAGTTATTAACCGGGTTACCTAAAAAAATAAAAAATAATAAAAGACTTATGCCACTCATTAAGATCATAAGAATTACATTATACAAAAGCTTACTTAAAATAAAATCAACAGGAGATACAACCGAATAAAAATAAAGCATCCTGTTTTTGCTCTCCTGTAAAAAACTTTTTGCAACAGTGTTTACACAAACAAATAATTGTATCACCCAAAACAAACTGTTCCATATTGCAGCATCGGGCTCATCAAGGCTTAGATACAGAACGAAAATAGTTGAAGCGATATATAACAATACTCCAAAAAAAGTATGTTGTTGCCTTAGCTCAAGCAGCAGATCTTTTTTTAATAAGGTGAATACTGATTTGGTCATTTAAAAAATTAAACATTACACTGTTAACTATCAATTGTCAATTACGTTAAAACAGTTCCTGCATCTTGGTTCGTAAGCATCAAGTTCTCCAATAAGAATCTGGTCTTTCGCCGGCAATTTCCGGTAAGAGAAATTAGCAATGCTTCCGCATCTTACACAAATAGCATGAAGCTTTGTAACGAAATCGGCCACCGACAGTAATGCTGGCATACTGCCAAAAGGCTTTCCTTCAAAATCCATATCCAGGCCGGCAACAATAACTCGTATGCCTTGTAATGCCATCTGTTCACAAACACTTGTAATGTTGGTATCAAAAAACTGGGCTTCATCAATACCTACAACATCAACATTATTCAGGAGGTCAATTATTTGTAGCGAGTTATTCACCGGGATTGAATTGATCTTATTTTCATCATGACTAACAATTTTAATTTCATTATACCTGACATCAACAACTGGCTTAAATATCTCTGCTTTCAAGTTGGCAATTTTCACTCTTTTTAATCTTCGTATAAGTTCCTCTGTTTTACCACTGAACATGCTGCCACAAATAACTTCTACCCAACCCCGTTTCTCTGTTTTTAAATTTGGCTCAATAAACATATTATAAACAAATTTTAAATTCAATTTGTACCTTAGCCTGATTGCAAATATTAAAATGATTTTACCTTAAATCAAAAATCATTCATTTTAACTTCTGCCAATTATTGTTTAAATAAACATTGTACATGGAAAGAGTGAAAGCTCTCATACAAAAGCTGCAACAATTACTGAATGAAAACGCGACAGCAGACCAGCTAATGCCTACTGTACAAATGCTTTATGCTGAACTAAATTCAGGCAACCAAACAAGCGTTCAAAATAATGATAAGAAGATAGCGGTAATAATGCCGCGGGTGCCCGCTTTGATTATAGAAAACAAACTGAATGAAAAAGAAGCCGTAAACTACCATGAACCTGAATTGCTACCAGAAGAAAAAATAATTGAAGTGCTATATGTGGACGAAAGAGAGATTGAAGAAGAACTTGAGGAGATAAAAAGAAATGTAAATGCCAAGAACAAAATGAGCATGAATGCAAAGCCGGCTTTATTGTTTGATCCGGTTGAAGATGTGCCAACACTTGCGCAGCAAACGCCTGTATTTACTAAACCTGTTAATGTAAAAGATATCAATGAAACAGCGCCGGTAATGCCTGAATCACTCAATGAAAGTTTAAAAGAAAAGAAAACAGAGCTGGCTGAAAAGCTTAAAGAAGAGCCGTTAAAAGATTTGAAGAAAGGCATTGGCGTTAACGACAGGTTTTTATTCATCAACGAATTGTTTCGCGGAGACGAAGCAATGTATGAGCGAAGTATAAAAACAATTAATAATTTTTCTATTCTTGCTGAAGCCGAATACTGGATTAGGAGAGAACTTAAAGTTAAGATAGGCTGGAACGATTCTGATCCTGTTGTAAAACAATTTGATCAGCTGGTAAGAAGGCGTTTTGCCTGATAAAATTCATAATTTTTTTTGTTGCGCCTGCATTAGTGCGTACAAAATTTCCGGCGGCTTCGCCTTTTCTTTCTAAAACTTCATCATCATTAAACCATTCATCTAATATTTTTTCCAGCTGAATTGCATTACTGATACTAACCGCTCCATTGTGACGGATCATTTCAGCGGCTTCAAAATTTTTCTCAAATTCAGGTCCAAAGATAACCGGCTTGTTATACACAGCCGCTTCCAGAATATTATGTAAGCCGGCAGATCTAAAGCCGCCTCCAACATAGCAAATGCTGGCATATTTGTACAAAAGCGATAGCATTCCGATGTTGTCAATTATAAGGCAATTTATAAAACGTTGATCGTTAGTTGTTGCTCGTTCATCGCTGTTTGTTAGGGATTGACTGGTTACAATCCATTGAGAATAAAATATGGAAGTTGGAAAATGTTTTTTCACATCAGCAAGATTTTCCTTATCAATTTCATGCGGAGCAATTATAAACCTGATCTGCGGATGAGTTTTTACATAATGCACCCATTCGGCTTCGTCATCTTCCCATGTGCTTCCTGCAACTACAATCTTGTGGCCGTTGCAGAACTTTTCAATGGCTGGAACATGTTCAAACTTTTTAGCAATAGCAATTACGCGGTCAAACCTTGTATCACCGGAGTTGG